>NZ_BTPT01000066.1:0-26086 GCF_054408565.1 Vallitalea sediminicola | reverse complement strand
GACATGAATGTTGTCATATTATATATGTTATATTCTATATATTAATGTAAGAAAGAAGAGATAATATGAAATACGAATGGAGAAAGACAGAAAAAAATCTATATGTTCCCAAGGTTGAACCACGATTAGTAACTGTGCCTGAACAAAAGTTCTTTATGATAAGCGGTAAGGGGAATCCTAACAGTGAAGAATTTGCTGAAAAAATTGGAGTTTTATATTCTATGGCTTATGCAGTAAGGATGATGCCTAAGAAAGGTTATACTCCCAAAGGGTATTTTGAGTATACTGTCTATCCTCTTGAAGGTGTATGGGATTTGACAGAGCAAGGTAAACTAAGTGATACCTTGGATAAAGATGAATTATTATATACCATCATGATTAGACAACCTGATTTTGTGACTAAAGAAGTAGTTGATATAGCATTGGAGAACGTCAAGAAGAAGAAACCACATCCTTTATTAGATAAAATAACTTTTGATACTATGGAAGATGGGCTATCTGTTCAGATGATGCATGTTGGTTCATATGATGATGAACCACGTACTTTTAGTGTAATGAAGGATTATATTAAAGAAAATAATCTGGATATAAAGACACTGAGACATAGAGAGATTTATCTTTCCGATGTAAGAAAGACTGAGGAATCAAAATTGAAAACGGTTTTAAGATACAGGGTGCAGTATAAATAGATATAATAAAACCTCCTAATGGTGAAAATATTCATCAATAGGAGGTTTTGATTTTGTATGATAATAGTTTAATTATAGATGTTATCTACACGTTAAATCTAAACAATGGTTTCCATTTTAGTTTTATAAATTTCAGAATGTCCATTTTAAGCCGTTTTGTAGGGGTACTTTTCTATTTGGTACCGAAATTTTGTAGAAAAGAGAAAAAATTAGGAGTATAATTATAGTTTGAAGTATAGAATTTAGAAATACTTATTTTAGATATAAATTTTTAAGGCATACGGCATGATGCCGTTGGATGGACCAGGAATTATAAATAATATTGTAAGAGGACCAGCGTATGTTTGGGCTATTTTAAATGATAATAGAATAATAAGTAGGAGGATAGGGTAAATGGAAATAATAGATGGGCTAGATTCATTGTTAGGGCTATTTAAAAGTGAAGAAGAATTTGTTTTACACTTTGTCCAGAATATATTGTTTTTCAGGCCAGAGATAGTTACTAATCAGTCAGAAAAATTTCATATTAGAAGGGGAAAGGGATATAAAATACCTGTAAGATATTCTACGAAATTTAAGGACTTATACTTGATAAAAAATAGTAATGAAAAGGAACTGCTGAATGTGAAAAACAGACATGAGGCATATAGGGTCACTTCAGATAATGAAATTTTTCATCCTGGTATGCAAACAAATATTATTGTAGATAGAGATGGAAATAGATTTGTTAGGGAAATTATTAAAGAGTATACAGGAATTTTAGTAAGCCAAGGAAGTAATAGTAATATCATAAATTATACTATTTCTCATGTATGGGGAAATACTGAAAATCCATATTTTTTCTCACTATTATGGAATATTACTTTGATACCAACTTATTTGGCGTTTATATTAGACAAGCCTGATAATCATAATCTTATTATAGATATAAAAAATTTAGTAAAGGCAATTTGTATGAAACTATATAGTCCCAATAAGCTAATGAAATCTGATAATTTAGTTGATGAAGTTAATTACAAATATAGGCTCATGGCGGAGAGTTTGATTAACAAGAATTTGATTGAATTTGTTACTAATACAGAAAAAGAAAATTATAAAAGTATTTCAAATAATTATAAAGCAATAAGTGAGGTAGATGGAAAATATATTGATAATTTAGTTATACATAATAAAATAGATTCTTACGCAAATGATACTTTGGCAACACTTAATGGCTTAAAAAGTCTAGAGAACAAATCTTTTATAGTGACATCGCTAAAAATTCTTAAAGAAAAAGATATTCTTGAAAATCAGATTTTAGACTTTCTTACTAGTAAGGGATTCTGTAACAATAATTTTGAAATGCATTTCCCTATTTTAAGAGAAATTAATGAAGGGATTTCAAAAGAAGACATGAAGACAATGTATACAGACTCAAAAGGAAATGTGAGATATTACAAAAGAAATATGTTTTTAATATGGAAAGGAAGAAAATTTATTATATGTAATGACTGGTATCCAATTCAAAGAGAAAAATTTTTAAAATGGATTATGAATAAAATAAGTTAATAGGGAGTAGGTGATTAATTCTATGATTTATGAAATTATAATCAATATTACTTAGATTAGAACAAAATTTGGAGAGGGTGTACATTGTGGGTATGAATGGTATTTTTTATTGCATGTTAACGGATGTAGAATATGGTACAGCAATATAATCAGGACTAGAGGAAGAGATTGATATGGCAAACATTGTATCTGTATCCTTATCATATGTGCCTATATATAATTCCATTCTTATTCTAGGTAACTCCTTGGAAACTTCACTATGCGTTTTCCCATATACAGTTATTAATTTATATAATTCTCAAATAGGGAAAATAAAACTATCAGAGTTAAAAGATTATAATCTCCAGAAATTTTAGAATTATTTGCAACGAAGTGGAAATAAAAAAACTGGATAAGGTTTAACAGGGAAAACCATAAGAAGAATCCATGTTATCATACATGCAGCTCTGAGTAAAGCAGTAAGGCAGGAATTAATAAATAAAAATGTAAGTAATCTTGTTAATCTTTCAGGACAAAATGATAAAGACATGAAATATTTAACCCTAGAAAAAAGTGAATTATTGCTTCAAGAGGATAAGGGGGCGAGACATTATATAGCTTATTTATTAGAACTACATACTGGATTAAGACGAGGGGAACTATTAGGCTACGTTGGGAAGATATAGAATTAAATACCAATAATTTATATGTTAAGCAATCCATCGTTGTTAATTAAGAAACTAAAAAAATATAAGATAGAGCAAAATGAAGAAAAATTAAACATAGGAAAATACTACAGTGATAATGATTTAGTATTTGCACAGTAGAGGGAAAACTTATAATCTGAGTTCGTCTACCTATCATTTCAAGAAAATGCTAAAGAAAGCTGGTATACATAGAAATATCCGATATAGTCATGTTACAAATGATTTTGTTAAAGATGCTATGATTGAATATGAATAGTAATTAGAAAAACTGATTGGAATATTTAAATCAATTGCATTATTTTAAAGGTTTTAATTTAAATATAAAGAAATCAAACTTTAAAGCCCTTGATATTACTGGGTTTCAAAGATTGATTTTAATTTTAGAATTTATTTGATTTACACGTTAAATCTAAACAACATTACATCTCCGTCTTGTACTACATATTCCTTACCTTCAACTCCAACTAATCCTTTTTCTTTAGCAGCAGTATAATTACCTGTTTCAATAAGGTCTTTATATTTAACTACTTCTGCACGGATAAATCCTTTTTCAAAATCAGTATGGATTTTACCAGCGGCACCAGGAGCTTTTGTACCTTTTGTAATAGTCCAAGCTCTTGTTTCTTTTTCTCCAGCAGTAAGGAAACTGATAAGACCAAGAAGGCTGTAGCTTGCTTTTATTAATTTTTCAAGACCAGCATCTTTTATACCAAGATCCTCTAGGAACATTGCTCTTTCATCATCATCAAGTTCGGAGATCTCTTCTTCTATCTTAGCACATATCACAAATGCTTCAGAAGCTTCTTTCTTAGCGAAATCCTTTACTAATTGTACATAAGGATTACTAGCTCCATCATCTGGAAGATCATCTTCTGTAACATTAGTAGCATAAATAACAGGTTTATATGTAAGAAGATTAAGAGACTCTACAAATTTAATATCTTCTTCAGAATTGAATTCAATATTTCTTGCGGAATTACCTTCTTCCAACTCTTCTTTTAATTTTTTTAGTACAACTATTTCCTTTGCGAGAGATTTATCTCCTTTAAGAGATTTGGTTGTTTTGGCTAATCTTCTATCTAATATCTCTATGTCAGAGAAAATCAATTCAAGATTAATAGTTTCAACATCTCTTAATGGGTCGATAGAACCATCTACATGAACTACGTTAGTATCTTCGAAACATCTAACTACATGAACTATAGAGTCTACCTCTCTTATATTGGATAAAAATTTATTACCCAGTCCTTCACCTTTACTAGCACCCTTTACTAAACCGGCAATATCAACAAACTCTATAACTGCTGGTATAGTTTTTTTAGAATCATATAATTTAGTTAATTCATCTAGTCTTGGGTCTGGGACTGTAACGATACCTATATTAGGGTCAATGGTACAGAATGGATAATTAGCAGATTCTGCTCCAGCCTTAGTTAAAGAATTAAATAACGTACTCTTACCGACATTGGGTAATCCTACAATTCCTAATTTCATTCGTCGTCTTCCTTCCTAATTAATCATATTATTCTTTACTGCTGTTATTATAAATATTATGTAGCAGTATTGTCAACTATATATATTGAAATTAAATATTTATCTACCTATTTCAATAAGTTCATACAAATAAAAACCTAGGTTATTAACCTAGGAAGATTTTATATGGATTATTTTCTGTTCATTGCTAGTCCGATTAACCAGCCTTCTATAAAACAAAAAATAGCAATAATAATAGAAGTTTTTTTGATATCAAATTCCATTATGCTTTTTTCCTCTGATTGCTGTTTTACTTGCTTTTCACCTACTCTATGATGTGGTCTTCTATGATTGACTCTGTTCATTACTAGTTCCTCCTTATTTCACTTAAAATATGTTCTTATATTATAATTATATATTAGTATAACACAATCTGATAAAATTAATCAATAATATATATTTAACTACTTCATTAAGTTAATATAATACAATATTACTTATGGATAGTTAATGTCCAAGAGGTTTCTGTCTGTATATGTCGTATAAAAAAATGTTATGGTAAATGTGGACGAAAAGTTTGCATTTTCTAAGAATATACTATATTATATTTGTAATATGATTTTTTATGGAGGAATGAAAAAATGAATTTAGCACCGGACATTATTTTTCCAAATCTAGGTATAGAGATAAATAATATCGATCCAGTTGCATTTAGCATATTTGGTTTAGATGTATATTGGTATGGTTTAATAATAGGATTTGGGATACTCGCAGGATTATTTGTTGCAATTCAATTAGCAAAAAGGAATGGTATAGACGAAGCCTTATATCCTGATTTTTTAATTTATGCACTTATCGTTTCAGTAGTTTCTGCTAGATTGTTTTATGTAATGTTTTCATGGAATGAATATAAAGATAATTTAGTGAAGATATTTGCATTCAGGGAAGGCGGACTAGCTATCTATGGAGGAATCATCGGAGCAGTAATAACTCTAGTCATATTTTCAAAGCGTAAAAAAGTTGATTTCTGGAATTTTGCAGATACTGCAGCTCCAGGCCTAATACTTGGTCAAATTATTGGTAGATGGGGTAATTTCATTAATATGGAAGCATTTGGAGGTTACACTGAGAATCATCTAGCCATGATGTTGAAAACTACTAAGGCTAAGTATGTTCCTGCCCAATTACTAGATAAAATTAAAACAGTAAATGGTGTAGAGTATATACAAGTTCAACCAACATTCTTATACGAATCATTATGGAATTTAGGTATTTTTATTCTGTTGTTAGTATATTTCAAAAGAAGAAAATTCAACGGAGAAATATTTGCACTATATCTTTTGGGATATGGATTAGGTAGAGTTTGGATTGAGGGTCTAAGAACAGATCAATTAATAATTGGTAGTTCGGGTATTCCAGTTTCACAATTACTTGCAGGGGTTCTTATAGTTGTGTCATTAGCGTTTATAATAATCATGAGGAGGAAGAGAACGAGATAGAAAACGAATGCTACAAATATTGAAAGAAGCTTAAAAGCTAAGGGGAATGAGAAATGCAGAATTACAATATTGAGCAGCTAAGGGAAATTCTTGACGAATTGATTGCTTGTAAAGCAGATCAACAAGAAATTTATAGAGTTAGTGTTGAACTCGACGAACTTATTGAAAGTTATTATGTTACAGCAAATATGACAGAAAAGCAGTACAGCAAAATAAAAAGTTAACTTCCTTGAAATATAGATTAGGGGTATTAGTACTTATTAATTAAAGGAAGTGAGAGTTAATTACTATAGGTGTTTAGGAATAGTTTGAATTGTAAAATTAAATAAAAATTTGTATAAAATAAATAGAATGAATATACAAAAATTATGGGAATTACCAAAAAGCATTCGTTTTAAATAGTAGTATCATTGCAAAAGTAGTAATAGTGTATAAAAATCTAATAAAAATTTATATAAAATAACAGATTGGATGTATTGATCTGTTATTTTTTTTTGCTTTAATACTTGAAAAACTTTTTCATATATACTATTATATGCATATAGGTGGTAAAAAGTGGTACTAAGTGGTGAAAAGTGGATGATAGTTCTAAACTATCAAAGAATTGCAGGTGGATACTATGTTTATAGGTGAATATAAACATTCAATTGATGATAAAGGAAGATTAATAGTACCTGCAAAATTCAGGACTCTACTAGGTGAGACTTTTTATATAACCAAAGGATTCGACCAATGTTTAATGGTATATACAGAAGAAGAATGGAATAAATTTATCCAAAAGTTAAATAATAACCCTATGAAGAAGAAAGATGCAAGAAGAATACAAAGATTTTTTATTGCTTCAGCTAACGAATGTAATTTGGACAAACAAGGAAGAATACTGATACCATCACACCTTAGAGAATACTCTCTACTTGAAAAGGAAGTTATTCTGATTGGTGTATCTAATAGGGTAGAGATTTGGTCCAAAGAAAACTGGGAAGATTACAATGCTGATGACGATATTGATATTAGTGAACTAGCGGAAGATATGGAAGATTTAGACATATAGTTTATAAGGCATATAGATAGAAAGAGGGAGTAAAATGGCATTTCAACATAAGTCAGTACTATTAGAAGAATGTATAAAAGGACTCAATATAAAACCTGAGGGTATTTATATCGATGGAACACTCGGTGGAGCAGGTCATTCATATGAAATATGTAAAAAATTGAATGATGATGGATTGCTTTTAGGTATTGACCAAGATGAAAATGCTATTGACGCAAGTGCAAAAAAATTAGCAGAATATAAAAATATAGTTAGAATACATCGATCTAATTTTTCAGGATTTGAATCAGTTCTAAATGAAGAAGGCATTGAAAAAGTAGATGGGATTTTATTAGACCTAGGTGTATCATCACATCAACTGGATACTGCTGAAAGAGGATTTTCATATATGAAAGAAGCACCTCTTGATATGCGAATGGATACAAGACAAGCATCTACTGCAGCGGACATTGTTAATAACTATAGTGATGAAGAATTATACAAAGTCATTAGAACATATGGAGAAGAAAAATGGGCATCAAGAATTGTTAGGAACATAGTGGCAGCGAGACAAGAAAAACCTATAGAAACTACATTTGAATTAGTTGATATTATTAGAAGGTCTATACCTAACAAAGCTATGCAAAAAGGTGGACATCCTGCTAAGAGAACATTTCAAGCTATTAGGATTGAATTGAATGAAGAATTAAATGTTTTGAAAAATACATTGAACGATATGATTGATAGACTTAATGACGGTGGAAGATTATGCATTATAACATTTCATTCATTAGAAGATAGAATTGTTAAAAGAGCATTTAAAGATAATCAAGACCCATGTACGTGCCCTCCTGATTTTCCTATATGTGTTTGCAATAAGAAATCAAAAGGCAAGGTAATAACTAGAAAACCAATTATAGCTACAGAAGAAGAATTAAGTAGCAACAGTCGTTCTAAAAGTGCTAAGCTTAGAATTTTTGAGAAGGTTGAGGTGGAATAGATGAGTAAAAAGCATTATAATGCTAATAATGAATTTTATGTGATAGGGAATAATGCAGCTAAATTAGATAGAGACTACAATGCTTATAATAGGAATTCAATTAATGAAAATAATTTAAATGAAGTTAACAGAAGCAAAGCTCAGAGAAGAGTAGTTAAAAGGTATAGATATAAGATGAAATTTTCACTTATATTATGTCTTACTATGTTTATGTGTATTGTCATGATTAAAACACAATTTACCGTATCAGATAGATGTGAAAATATTGCAGCGTTAGAAAACAAACTCAACAATCTCAAAAAAAATAATAAATTGATTGAGGAAAGTATTAATACCAATATTGACCTTAACCAAATATATGAAATAGCAACGACCCAGCTTGGCATGATAGTACCTATTGAAAGTCAAATAAATAAATTAGATGTTGCAGAAAACAGTTATACGGAACAATTATCTGAAATTACACAGCCAACTGAGCAGAATAATGACTTCAACAAAATATTTAGTTTTATTCTATCAAATGGAAGGTGATATCATTGAATAACATAAAAAATAGTACATACAAAGCGAAAAGGAATTTGGTTTTCCTTTTCTTTATTTTTATTATATGCATTCTTTTATTATGTGTAAGAGTATATTCGATCGTTAATGCAGAAAGTCTGAACTATAAAAAACGTGTATTATCTCAACAAGTTAATAATAGTGTTAGATATAATAATCTTTTAGAACCTAAAAGAGGAACAATATATGATAGAAATGGTAGAATTTTTGCAGAAAGCAAGAAAGTGTATGATTTGATTTTTGACCCAGGAGTATTAGCGAAGTGCGACGAAAAAGATATTGATAAAACTATTAATTTTTTAGTGGATACTTATGAATATAAGGAGTCTGAGCTAAGAGATTTGCTGAAAAACAGAGCTTTCAGTAATTATGAAGTCTTAGCATTTAGTCTTAATTATAACGAAATTGAAAATGAGTTTGAAGATATAATAAAAAGGCACTATAAAGGACTTCATCTGAAAGAAGTTTATAAAAGATTATATCCCAATAACAATATGTTGTCAGACGTTTTGGGATTTGTAGACAAGGCTAACCAAGGTAGATGGGGTGTTGAACAAAGTTACGGGAATTATTTGCGAGGAGAAGAAGGTAGAGAATTCGGTGTTATCAATGATGGTAATTATATAGAAAATAAATACATAGAACCTAAAAACGGCAATGATGTAGTACTTACCATAGACCAAACTATTCAATACTACGTTGAAGAAGCAATAAAGGCTAACTTAGACAGTAATCCCCAAAATGTATATGTAGTTGCTACTAATCCACAAAATGGAGAAGTGCTTGCTATGGCTAGTTATCCTGATTATAACTTGAATGATCCTTATGATTTGACTGCATATTATACCGAAGAAGAAATTAAGGATATGCCTCTAGAAAAAAGAACGGAATTTCTTTATGGATTATGGCGTAATTTTAACATTAGTGATACCTATGAACCAGGTTCAACTTTCAAACCATTTGTAGCTGCTGCTGCTATAGAAGAAAAGAAAGTGAATTTATCTGAAACATTTCATTGTAGCGGTAGTAAAAAACTTTACGGGCATAATATTTCATGCTGGAAATCTGAGGGGCATGGAGATTTGACGGTTGTAGGGGCACTAGAAAATTCATGTAATGTTGCTTTTATGGATATAGGAGCGAAGATAGGTAAAGACATATTTTATGAATATCAACAGTTATTTGGATTAGGAACAAGAACTAATATTGATTTAATAGGTGAGGGAGATTCGGAATACTATGATTTGGATGGGCTTGGTCCTGTTCAACTAGCTACTTGTTCTTTTGGACAAGGTCTTACTATAACGCCACTTCAATTAATAACAGCTTTTGGCTCGTTGATTAATGGTGGATATTTATATGAACCACATATGATGAAGAAGATTGTCAATGAAAATGGTAATGTTGTGAAAGCTAATGATTCCAAAAAAGTAAGACAAGTCATATCGTCAAAAACAGCTCAAATCACAAAAGATGCTTTGTATTCTGTTGTTGAGAATGGTACAGGTAAGAGAGTTGCTATAGAAGGATATGATATTGGAGGTAAAACAG
Organism: Vallitalea sediminicola; assembly: GCF_054408565.1. NCBI lineage: Bacteria > Bacillati > Bacillota > Clostridia > Lachnospirales > Vallitaleaceae > Vallitalea > Vallitalea sediminicola. The sequence goes on along the minus strand of NZ_BTPT01000066.1, from coordinate 16,049 downwards.
GTACAGCAGAAAAATTACCTAGGTCAGCAGAAAAATATATGGTTTCATTTCTAGGATTTGCACCAGTGGATAATCCAAAGATAGCATTGTTGGTAATTGTCGATGAACCTGAATCACCAAAACCAACAAGTATATTTGCACAGAACATTTTTAAGAGCATAATGGAAAAAACACTTCCATATATGAATATATATCCTCGTCTTGAAGGTGAAGAAAAAGAAAATGTTTCTGTAGATAATTGAAAGATAAATATTTATTAATTATTAAGTTTCCTTTAAATTAAGCATAACATTTATGAAAATTCATAGAATTATATAAAAGTTAATGTTATGGTGAAATAATGCTAAGAACAAAAACACATAATAGAAAAAGAACGTTTTTTATATGTTTCATTTATGTTTTATTACTTTTCATATTATGTTTTCGTGTAGGTTATATAATGATTTGTAAGGCTGATTTTCTACAAGAAAAAGCAGAAGAACTTCATAATAGAGAACGAGTCATAAAAGCTGAAAGAGGTAGTATACTTGATAGGAACGGTGTTCCTATTGCGGTGAATAAATCGGTTACATGTGTTTCTGTTATACATAATCAAATTACAGATAAAGAAAAAGTTATAGAAGTCCTATGTGATAAACTGGAATTAGAATATGAATATGTCAAGAAAAAAGTCCAAAATAAAGTAGCGCTAGAAAGAATAAAGATGAACGTAGAAAAAGAGATTGCGGATGAAATAAGAGAATATGGTCTAGATGGTATTGTTATCGACGAAGATTACAAGAGAATATATCCATTTTCAACACTTGGATCTCATGTAATAGGTTTTGTTGGAAGGGATAATCAAGGAATCATTGGTCTTGAAGTTAAATATGATAAATATTTAAAAGGTGAAGTAGGTATGATATTGACAAAAACCAATGCAAAAGGTATTGAAATTGAAAACTTAGCAGAAAGTAGAAAAGACCCAGTAGATGGTTATCATTTAGTCACAAGTATGGATATTAACATTCAAAAATATGCAGAGCAAGCACTTGAGAAAGTTCTTATATCCAAGAATGCTAACAGAGGCTCTATAATAGTTATGAACCCTCAAAACGGTGAAATATATGCTATGGCTAACAAACCAGACTTTGATCTTAATGATCCTTTTTATCTTGGGGATTTACAAATAGAGTCAAGTGAAGAACAACAAAAAATACTAAATCAAATATGGCGAAACTATTGTATTAATGATACTTATGAACCAGGTTCGACTTTTAAAGTAGTGACTGCTTCGGCGGGATTAGAAGAGAAGGTAGTTAAACTTGATGATACTTTTTTCTGTCCTGGGTATAGTATAGTTGCTGATAGAAGAATAAGATGTCATAAGGCAGGAGGACATGGTTCAGAGACTTTTATTCAAGGCGTTCAGAACTCATGTAACCCAGTTTTTATGGCTGTAGCTGAAAGGTTGGGAGTAGATAAATTCCTTAAGTATTTTGATAAATTTGGTTTATTGACTAAAACAGGAATTGATCTTCCCGGAGAAGCTGTTAGTATAATGCATAAAAAGGCGAACATCGGACCAGTAGAACTTGCTACAATGTCATTTGGTCAATCTTTTCAGATTACTCCATTACAGTTAGTTAGAGCCGGGTCAGCAGTAGTTAATGGAGGGAAACTCGTAACACCTCATTTTGGTGTAGAGATTCTTAATGAAGATGGTGAACCTGTTGAGACTTTGAAATATGATAATTCTAAAACAGCTATAAGTAAAGAAACATCTGATACGATGGCTGCTTTATTAGAAAGTGTTGTTTCAGAAGGTACTGGTAGAAGATGTTATGTTCCAGGTTACAAAGTAGGAGGTAAAACGGCTACTTCTGAAAAACTTCCTAGAAGTAGTAATAAATATATATCATCTTTTTTAGGATTTGCACCAGCTGATAATCCACAGGTTATCGCTCTAGTACTTGTTGATGAACCAGAAGGTATATATTATGGAGGTACTGTTGCAGCTCCTGTAATTAGAGAATTATATGAAAATATTTTACCATATATGGGCATCAATCCTAAATATGTCCAAAGAGATTTTGATGAATTCAAAGTTGGTGAGATTACTATACCTGATTTATTGGGTGAAAATATAGATGAAGCAAAAAAAATACTAAAAGATATAGAATTAGAAGTAGTAAATATTGGTAATGGAGAAACTATAACAGAACAGTTTCCGTTACCTGATGATAAAGTTAATAGAGACAGTAAATTAATACTCTTTGCAGATTAAAAAAATTATGGTAATATTAATGGTAAATTATAGTTTTGGGAATTACATAATATTAGTTATATAATTCTCTCAGTTTGGAGGAGATAGTTTGAAACTACAAGGGCTGTTAAAGAATATAGATTATGAAGTGTTACAAGGAAATGAAGATATAAATATATCGAATATACAGTATGATTCTAGAAAAGTAACAGATGCCAGTCTGTTTGTTTGTATAAAAGGTTTTAAGGAAGATGGACATAAGTATGTTGGAAGTGCTGTATCAAAAGGAGCAAAAGCAATTTTAGTTGAAGAAGATGTTGATGGAATTGATGAAGATGTAGCTATATTGAAAGTTGATGATACAAGAAAAGCTATAGCATTTATAGCTGAAAGATATTACAATCATCCATCAAATAAGTTTAGATTAATTGGTGTCACTGGTACTAATGGAAAAACTTCAATTACTTATCTGGCTAAGAGTATTATAGAGGAGTTCAATAAAAAAACTGGAATTATTGGTACTATTGAGAATAGAATTGGTGATGAAGTGCTGAAGGCTAGTAGAACTACGCCTGAATCACTGGATTTACAAGAATTATTTTACAATATGGTACAAGAGAATGTTAATGCAGTAGTGATGGAAGTATCATCTCATTCACTTGCTTTACATCGAGTAGATGCTAGTAGATTTGATGTTGGCATATATACTAATCTTACTTTGGATCACTTGGATTTTCATAAGACAATGGAAAATTACAGAGACGCTAAACTAAAATTATTCAAAATGTGTGAAACAGGAGTTATTAATATAGATGATGAGTATGGACCATATATGATGGAAAATGGCACATGCAACAAATATCTTACTTATGGTGTTGAAAATGATAATGCAGACCTAAACGCTACAGATTTAAGTATTGATTTAAGTGGAGTCACATTTAATGTGGTTTATGAAGGTGCTTCATATAAATTGACACTTAACACACCAGGGAAATTCAGTGTATATAATGCTTTAGCAGCTATGGGAGCTTGTTTAGCTCTAGGTGTTCCTATGGATGTAGTTATAAAGGGACTAGAAAAGAATAAAGGGATCAGAGGTAGATTTCAATCTTTCACAAGCAGTAAAGGCTATACAGTAATAGTTGATTATGCTCATGCGCCAGATGGACTGCTTAATGTATTACAATCCATGAAAGAATTTGCAAAGGCTAGGATTATTACAGTATTCGGTTGTGGTGGAGATAGAGATACTAGCAAAAGACCTATAATGGGAGAGATTGCTGGGACTAATTCTGATTATTGTGTAATTACTTCTGATAATCCAAGAACTGAAGATCCAATTTCTATTATTGATGAAGTGGAAATTGGTATTAAAAAGACTAAATGTGAATATGTTAAAGTAGCTGATAGATTAAAAGGTATACACACAGCCCTTTCTATGGCAAAAGAAGGAGATTTGATCCTTATAGCGGGCAAGGGTCATGAAGATTATCAAATACTTCATGATAAAGTAATTCATTTGGATGATGCTGAGGTAGTATTAAATTATTTTATGACAGAAGAATAATTGCCTAAGAAAGGAAATGATTTATCAATGAGGCAAGTAGATATAGAGACAATTGCTGAAGTAGTAAAAGGGAGTATTGTTAATAAAGAATTAATAAAGCAAGATATTAGATATAATAATGTCTCGATAGATTCAAGAACCATACTTAAAAATGATATATTTATACCTATTAAGGGAGATAACTTTGATGGTCATGATTTTATAATGGCGGCATTTGAAAAAGGTGCTGTGCTTGTGTTTACAGAAGATAAAGCAAAGATACCTTCTGATAGACTAGGGGTATTAGTAGATAATACTGGGCAAGCTCTAAAAGATTTTGCTAAGTATTACCTTTCTATGTTTAAGATACCTGTAATCGCTGTAACAGGTAGTGTTGGAAAGACCAGTTGTAAAGAAATGATTGGTTCTGTTCTAAGTACTAGATATCTTGTTCATAAGACTAGCGGTAATTTTAATAATGAAATAGGGCTTCCCCTCACTATTTTTAAATTAGAAGAAAAACATCAAGTGATTGTTCTTGAAATGGGAATGAATCATTATGGTGAGCTTCACAGACTTAGTGAAATTGCTAATCCTGATATAGCTGTAATTACTAATATTGGAGAGGCACATATTGAGTATTTTGGTACTAAAGATAATATATTAAAAGCTAAAAGTGAAATACTTGATTTCCTTAAGGAAGATGGTCTGGTAATATTGAATGGGGATGATACTTATCTTAGAAAATTAAAAGATAAAATTAACTTTAAAACACTTACTTTTGGTTTCAATGAGAGTAATGATTTCTATATTACTAATTATGAAGTGTTAGGCTGGAAGGGTTTACAAGGGACAATTAAAGGGGCTAATAGAGAGTTTAATATTAAACTTAATACACTTGGAAAACATATGTTATATAATATATTACCGGGGATTATAATTGGGAATCATCTAAATATGACTGTTGATGAAATAGAACAAGGTGCATACAAATATAAACCTTCTAAAATGAGAATGGATAAGATTATACTTGATAAGGATATTGTAGTAATCAATGATGCCTATAATGCTAGTGTTGACTCTATGAAATCGGCTCTTGAAACATTGAATAACTTAGATACAGATGGCAGAAAAGTGGCTATTCTAGGCGATATGTTTGAAATGGGAGACAGGTCCAGTGAGGCTCATAGCAGAATTGGAGAAGAAGCAGCTAATAAAAATATTGACTTGCTTATATGTGTGGGCAATGATGCCAAGTACATTTTTGAAAGTGCTGTAGATCATGGAATGCAAAAAGATAGAATATTATATTATGTTACTAAAGAAGATCTAATAGATGATATTGATAATCTAGTTAAGTCAAATGACACAATTATAATAAAAGCATCTAGAGGAATGCATCTTGAAAAGATAGTTGAAAAGTTACAGTCATTATAAATAAAAGTTAAAACGAAAGTTGAGGAATTTAAGAGGTGGAACTTATGACAAATACATCCTATATAATACCAGTATTGATTTCATTTTTTATAAGTGTGGTGCTATGTCCAATTGTTATCCCATTTTTGGCTAGATTAAAATTTGGTCAATTCGTAAGGGATGATGGACCGAGATCTCATTTAAAGAAAGCTGGAACGCCTACTATGGGTGGTGTAGTTATACTAGCAGGTATACTTTTGACATCTTTGATTTATGTTGGAAGCAATCCTGATATTATACCTATATTATTCATAACAGTAAGTTTTGGTATTATAGGATTTTTAGATGATTTTATTAAAGTAGGTATGAAAAGGTCATTAGGGCTAAAAGCATATCAAAAGATTATAGCACAGTTTATAATAACTGGAATTTATTGCTATTATATGTTTAATGTAACTTCTCTAGGTACTGAGATTTATATTCCTTTTTCAGGAGGATTAGCAATTGACCTTGGATGGTGGTATATACCTTTAATATTCATTATTATGATTGGTACAGTGAATAGTGTGAATTTAACTGATGGGTTAGATGGATTAGCTTCTGGTGTAACTGTACTTGTTGCCACATTTTTTACAGTGGTAAGCATTGGAATAGAAAGTGAAATTACACCAATCACTTGTGCAGCTGTAGGTAGTTTATTGGGATTCTTATTGTTTAATACTTATCCTGCAAAAGTATTTATGGGAGATACAGGTTCTCTTGCACTAGGTGGTTTTGTTGCTGCTACAGCCATATATCTGAAAATGCCTATATTTTTATTGATAGTTGGTCTAATATATGTTATTGAAGCTGTTTCGGTTATGATTCAAGTATTTAATTTTAAACTTACTAAAAAAAGATTCTTTAAAATGGCACCTATTCATCATCACTTTGAATTATCGGGGTGGAATGAGACAAAAGTTGTTGTTGTTTTTTGCATAGTTACAGCAATTTTGAGTTTAATAGGATTATTAGCTTTTAATGGATTTTTTTAGATGAAGGGTGTTGCTAGAATGGAATTAAAAGATAAGAATATACTTGTTATTGGAATGGCATTAAGTGGTATAAGTGCAGCTAAGCTATGTTTAGAAAATGAGGCTAATGTCACAGTATATGATGGAAAAAGCAAAGAACAATTAGAAGATAGTATAAAATTATTCAATGGCAAAGAACCAAGATTCGTTTTTGGAGAATTCGATTACAGTATTTTAAATAATACATGGCTAGTAATCATTAGTCCAGGAGTGCCTCTTAATCTTCCATTTGTCAAAAAAGTTTTTGATATGAATATACCTGTATGGAGTGAAATCGAATTATCATATAGACTTTGTGAAGCTCCTGTTGCCGCTATTACTGGAACTAATGGAAAAACAACAACAACAACTCTTGTTGGAGAAATAATGGAAAAGTATTATGATAAAACATTTGTTGTTGGAAATATTGGTATTCCTTTTTCAGGTATAGTAGCAAAAACTGATAAAGATTCAAAAATAGTTGCTGAAATAAGCAGTTTTCAGTTGGAAACAATACATGAGTTTGCTCCAAAAGTAAGCGCTATTTTAAATATAACTCCAGATCATCTTAATAGGCATAAAACATACGATAATTACATTAATGCAAAACTTAGAATTACTGAAAATCAATCAAAAGAGGATTACTGCATTGTTAATTATGATAATGAAATATGTAGAGGTTTAGTTAACAGAATTCCAGCTAATGTTATATTTTTCAGCAAACATCCTATAGATTCTAAGGGAGTTTACTTAAAAGATGATTATATATGTACTAATATTAATGATATAGAAGAAAAAATTATAGATATCAATAAATTAGGTGAGCATAATATAGAAAATATTATGGCAGGGGTTGCTATTACGCTATGCATGCAAGTTCCAGTTCATATAATCAGTGAAGTCATAGAGGATTTTAAAGGAGTTGCACATAGAGTTGAGTATGTAGCTATAATTAAAGGAGTTAAGTATTTTAACGATTCAAAGGCTACTAATGAGGATGCTGCTATTAATGGAATAAAATCAATGAAAAAAAGTACTGTTCTAATTGGCGGCGGTATGGATAAAGGTGCAAGTTATGACAATTGGATAAAAGCATTTGATAACAAAGTGAAAGGTTTAATTCTTTTTGGTGAGACAGCATCCATGATTGAAGTTGCTGCCAGAAAAAATGGATTTGAATCAATATATCAAGTAGATAACTTAAAAGAGGCAGTGGATAAGGCATATTTACTGGCAGAAAGTGGTGACAATGTTTTATTATCACCTGCATGCGCAAGTTGGGATATGTTTAAAAACTTTGAGGAAAGAGGTAATTTATTTAAGAAGTATGTAAGTGAATTAGATAACCAATAAGGAGGGGTTATGTTGCATGAAAAAACAAATAAGAGACATCGTAAGAAACGGTCGCTTTTAAAGAGAAAAAAAAATCAAACAGATTTTACTCTTGTTGCAATAGTGGTTATTCTTATTGTTTTTGGCATCATTATGATATATAGTTCTAGCTATTATTATAGTATTGATATGTATAATGATAGTACCCATTACCTTAAGAAGCAAATGGTATGGGGTGTTCTCGGAATAGTTGTAATGCTGATTGTATCAAGGATAGACTTTCATTTTTTTAATAGATTTGCTTTGCTAATTTACATAATGTCTCTAGGTTTTTTGGTTCTGGTATTACTTGTTGGTAAAGAAATCAAAGGAGCTAAGAGATGGTTGATTGTTGGTCCATTTAATTTTCAACCTTCAGAGTTTGCCAAGTTGATGATTATTATTGTCATTGCTTATGTTGCATCAAAAATGGTTAGCCACCTAGATAAATATAGATTGATGATGTTTATATTATTCATAATAGGTATCCCAACAGCGTTAGTTGGTGCAACTAATATGAGTACTGCTATTGTTGTTTTTGCTATAGGTGTAGCTATTCTATTTGTTGCAGTACCCAAAGTCTATAAATTAATGTTAATAACTGCTCTGCCAGGTTCTCTTGGTGCTGTGCTAGGGATTATGTTGGCTGGATATAGAGCAGACAGAGTTAAAATATGGCTTGAAGGACCGTGGACAGATCCCCTTGGTAAAGGATATCAAACTATTCAATCCTTATATGCTATTGGTACAGGTGGTTTATTTGGAACGGGTCTAGGTCAAAGTATGCAAAAAAGAGGATTTATTCCTGAGGCACATAATGATATTATATTTTCAATAGTCTGCGAGGAATTAGGTTTGTTCGGGGCTTTGGCACTTATTATCTTATTTATATTACTAATATGGAGATGTATGGTTATAGCTAGTAATTGTTCTGATCTTAACAGTTTGCTTATTGTTGTTGGTGTTATGGCACAGATTGGATTACAAGTTATAATTAATATCGCTGTTGTTACCAATTCCATACCTGCAACAGGTATGCCGCTACCATTTATAAGTTACGGGGGTTCTTCACTACTGTTTCTTATGGTTGAGATAGGAATGGTGCTTGGTATAGCTAGAAGATCTAAGATTAGTAAAGCGGGATAGATATACATAAAAAACAACCCGCACGTTACAATGATGAATCATTTATTATATTAATTTTTATGTTACTGTAATTGATTAAGGGATAAGTTATATAGTAACATAAAAACGATAAATGAATATTATAAATTATATAGAATTGCTATTTGTGCGGAGGTCGCAGTACATGGGTAAATATATTATAGAAGGCGGATACAGTCTAAGTGGTGAAATAAAAGTGCAAGGGTCAAAGAATGCAGTTCTCCCATTACTTGCAGCTACTGTTTTGAATGAAGGGAAGACATATTTTCATAACTGTCCTAAGATACTAGATGTCTATAATATGCTTAACATACTAACTGCAATAGGGTGTACAATCAAATGGGAGGGTGATATATTAATAATTGACTCTTCTGTTATAACAACTCATATAATACCAGAAAAATATGTTCAGATGATGAGGTCTTCCATAATACTATTAGGTTCTGTTCTTGGAAGACTAAAAACTGTGAAGATATCTTTTCCAGGTGGTTGTTCTATTGGAACTCGTCCAATTGATTTGCACTTAAAAGCTTTAAAGCAGATGAATGTTGACATAAAAGATAGGCATGGATTTATTGAATGCAGCACTAACGAAATAATCGGAAATAAAGTAAGTCTTGATTATCCTAGTGTTGGAGCTACTGAAAATGTGATGCTGACAGCAGTACTCTCAGAAGGAATTACAACTATTAATAATGCTGCTAAAGAACCTGAAATATTAGAATTACAAGAATTCTTATGCAAAATGGGAGCTAAGATAGAAGGGGCTGGAACAGACACAATTACCATAAAAGGTGTTAACAAGTTAAATTCAGTTGAATATAGGATAATGCCTGACAGAATTGTCGCAGGAACTTACTTGTGTGCTGTTGCTGCTGCTGGTGGAGAAGTACTACTAAAAGACATATGTAAAAGTCATTTGAATTCAACAATAACTAAAATAAATGAGATGGGATGTTTTGTCAAGGAATATGAAGATAGTATATTAATAAAAGCGCCTGAAAGACTAAAATCACTTGATCTCATAAGAACTCAACCATATCCGGGTTTTCCTACTGATATGCAAGCCCAGTTAATGAGTTGTCTTGTAACAGCTGATGGAACAAGTATAATTGCTGAAACAATATTTGAATCAAGGTATAAACATGTTGCAGAATTAGTAAGAATGGGTGCCGATATTATTATAGATGGAAGGATAGCAGTATTAAAGGGAGTTAATAGATTAAACGGAGCAGAAGTTTTTGCAGAAGATTTAAGAGGTGGTGCGGCATTAGTACTAGCAGGTCTAGATGCAGAAGGTAAAACTATTGTAAATAATGCTAGTCATATTTTAAGAGGATACGAGAATTTGGAAAAAGATTTAAGCTTGTTGGGAGCCAAGATAAAATACTCTTCAGATTAAAGGTGATAATATGTCTAATGTTATTTCAATGGAAAAAGTTAGAAAGCGTAAAAATAAATCTGGTAAATTTGTATTGTTGATAATTTGTATAGTATTAATTGTAGTAATATTTGCCTTTCAACTTATTAACGTAAATATCATTACTGTTATAGGAAATAAAATATATAGTGAAGAGACAATAAAGAATATAGTAGGTATTCATGAAAAGACAAATTTATTTGTATATAAATTAGCTGCTGAAGAATTAGATTTAGGAGAATATCCATATATTGAGAATATAGATATGAAGTACCGTTCTTTTAACAACATAGATATTGTTGTAACTGAAAAAAGTGTAATATCCTATATTCCATATATGGGTAAATACCTTTGTCTTAGTAAAGACGGTACTGTAATTGATTATACAAATGATTTACAAGTTAATATACCTATCGTACATGGGCTATCTTTTGACCGTTTTGTAATTGGGGACAAGTTGTTTACAGATGATGCAGAAATTTTTAAATCTATTTTAGAAATATCACATAAAATGGAAAAGTTTGATTTCAAAATAGACTATATTGATTTTAATTACAATGATCCAGAACAAATTGTATTAAAAATCGACAAAATATCTATATCAATCGGTAACATAAATGATATTAATAGGAAATTTGAACTATTAAAAGATTTGATAGGGAAATTGCCTGAAGGTGTAGAAGGAACAATTAACTTATCTGACACAGGAAAAAGAAAAATTATATTTACTCCCTATAATAGTAAATAATTACTAGGCTTTAATAAGTAAAAACTTCAATTATTATAATTTTTACTTAAATATCCAAAAAAAATAATTAAAATTTCAATTTTTATGTTGATTAATTATCAAAAAAAATATATTATTATGTGTAAGAGATTATGTCAATAAAATCGCTTAAATGCATATAGATTAAGAAAGATTTGTTAGGAGGAACTACTTTGCTTGAAATTAAAATGAATGAAAAGGCAAGTGTGGCAAAGATTGTTGTCATTGGAGTAGGCGGAGGTGGAAATAACGCCGTCAATAGAATGATAGAAGATAGGTTGAATGGTGTTGAGTTTATTGCTGTTAATACAGATGTACAAGCTCTACAATGCTCAAAAGCTTCTGTTAAAATTCAAATAGGGGAAAAACTCACAAGAGGACTAGGAGCTGGAGCTAATCCAGAAGTTGGTTTGAAAGCTGCTGAAGAGAGCAAAGAGGAACTATCTGAAGCTATGAAAGGTGCAGATATGGTTTTTGTTACCGCTGGTATGGGTGGCGGTACTGGTACTGGTGCAGCCCCTGTAATAACTAACATTTCTAAAGAAATGGGGATTCTTACAGTTGGTGTTGTTACAAAACCTTTTGATTTTGAAGGCAGAGTCAGAATGAAGAATGCAGATGCTGGAATAACTGCATTGAAGAAATCGGTAGATACGTTAATTGTTATACCGAACCAAAAATTGTTATCCATTATAGATAGAAGAACCACTGTAAAAGATGCTTTCAAGAAGGCAGATGAAATATTACAACAAGGTGTACAAGGTATATCAGATTTGATTTATACACCAGGTATAATTAATCTAGATTTTGCTGATGTAGAAACTGTAATGGCCAATAAAGGTATTGCACATATTGGTATCGGAAAAGCTAAAGGTGATAATAAGTCTGAGGAAGCGGCACAAATGGCTATTTCAAGTCCATTGCTTGAGACAACAATTGATGGAGCTAAACACATACTTATTAACATTAGTGGTGACTCCAATATGTCTATGTTTGAAGCTAATGATGCGATTCAATTAATACAGGAAGCTACAGGAAACGATTCAAATATTATATATGGTCAGATTATTGATGATTCTCTAGAGGATGAATTAGTAGTTACTGTAATTGCAACTGGTTTTGAAGCACCTATTACAGAAAGTAGACCTGATAACTTTTCCAATAACATTAGTTCTAGAACTAGCGAAATGGTAAGTGCAACTACTGAGCCAGAACAAAAAGTTCAGACGGATATACATATTGATGAAAAACCTATAGATATTCCACCGTTTTTACAAAGAAAAAGAAATAGATAATATAATTGGTAAGAGGTTACTCCTTTGTGAGTAACCTCTTATTTTTTTGTTGAAAAATATAATAAAAAAAATATAATTCATTTATTGTTTTTGACAAATTATTCCAATTAGCCATGCTATAATTAGCATAGCTTAAATAATATGTGAATAAAATATACTATAGTATTCATACAACAAAAGAGACAAAGCCTTAATTTTATTACCAATTTGAAAAGGAGGGGGGGCGTGTATTTAGAAGTTTATATTGACATAGTCTTCATTATTAATTTGATAATGGACTATATTATACTTTGGATAGTTAGAATACTAACAAAGAAAAATACCAAAAAGATTAGATTATTGGTTGGTGCTATAGTTGGAGCATTAATGATGTGTATTATTGTTATACTTCCTTACGATAGTTATCTTTTTAATGTTGTCGTGGGTTATTTATTAACTAGTATATTATTGATATACATATCATTTAAACCTAAGAGATTAAGTGAATTTATTAAATTAACAATTATTATGTATTTGAGCGCAATCATGCTTGGCGGAATAATGTTTGCATTATATTACTATTCATTTATTGGAGTTGAAGTAAGTAAAGTAATAAATGGTACATACAATATGAATCTGAGAGTAGGGCTATTTGTAATTTTTGGAATAATTGCAATTATCATATTTAGGATTATTAGAAAGGTAATGGTCAGTACAGTTCAGACAAATAAAAATTTATTTGGGTTAGAAATCAATATTAATGATTCTAAAATCAATGTTAATGGCTTACTAGATACAGGTAATAATCTATATGATCCTATAACAAATAATCCTGTTATTATTGCAGAAAGTGAACTGCTAAAAGGTTTACTAAAAAAAGATAGTTATGATAAGCTGCAGAATATTTCCGGCGACTTATATAACATATCAAATTTCGCAGAGTTTGGTAAAAATAATAATTTGAAATTAAGGCTGATTCCATTTTCTTCCCTAGGAAATGAGAATGGAATGTTACTCGGAATTGTTGCAGATAATATATGTATTAACCTTGGTGATGAAACAAAAGATTTTAGAGATGTGGTAATTGCTGTTTATGACAAGAAACTGTCTAATGACAATAGTTATCAAGTGCTTATACATCCTGAATTAGTTAGTGTACATTAGAAGTATGATAATTTTAATGTGTTATAACACAAAATAAATAACAGAAAAGCTAAGGAAAATATCTTTTGTTTCAATATCAATAAGATATAGCAAGAGATATATAATAGGGGGAATAGAATTGGTATGTAAAAGTAAAAATATATTAGATATTTTTAGCATGAAACTTATTGGCAGATTTAGAAAATTATTTTTGTGGGATAATGGAGAAATTCACTACATTGGAGGTAGTGAGATATTGCCCGCTCCACTTGGAAATGAAGAGGAATCAAGGATTATATCTATGCTTGGGAGTGAGAATGATTTTAAGGTGAAATCTATACTTATCGAGCATAACTTAAGACTTGTAGTATATATAGCTAAGAAATTCGAAAATACTGGTATTGGAGTAGAAGACTTAATTTCTATTGGTACAATAGGACTAATAAAATCAATCAATACATTTAAACCAGATAAAAAAATTAAACTAGCGACTTATGCTTCTAGATGTATAGAAAATGAGATACTTATGTATCTAAGAAGAAATAATAAGACTAAGTTAGAGATATCTATTGATGAACCCCTTAATGTTGATTGGGATGGAAATGAATTATTATTATCGGATATACTAGGTACTGAGGAAGATGTCATCTATAGAAATATTGAAGAAGAAGTAGATAAAGAATTATTAAAAAAAGCGCTTAGTAAATTGTCTAATAGAGAAAGAGTTATAGTTGAACTTAGATTTGGACTTAAAGCAGATGGCGAAGAAAAAACTCAAAAAGAAGTTGCGGATATGTTAGGCATATCACAATCATATATATCAAGGCTTGAGAAGAAAATCATAAAAAGATTACAAAAGGAAATTATTAGAATGCAATAAAAAAAGGTATAAATATATTACCGCTGGCAATCATTTTAATATGAAGAAAAATATATGACAAAATGATTACTGGAGGTAGAGTATGGCATTGAACAAAGTTGAAATATGTGGTGTGAATACATCTAAATTACCCATATTGAAGAATAAAGAAAAAGAAGCATTATTTAATAGGATACTTGATGGGGATCTAGTTGCTCGTGATGAATATATTCATGGAAATCTGAGATTAGTATTAAGTGTCATTAAGAGATTTAGTAATTCAGGGGAAATGGTAGATGACTTGTTTCAAGTAGGTTGTGTAGGACTTATTAAGGCAATAGATAACTTTGATATTACTCAAAATGTTAAATTTTCAACATATGCCGTACCAATGATAATAGGGGAAATAAGAAGGTATCTAAGGGACAATAATAGTATAAGGGTTAGCAGATCCCTTAGAGATACAGCTTATAAAGCTTTACAAGCAAAAGAAAGATTATTAAGACAAAACAATAAAGAACCAACTATAATGGAAATCGCAAAAGAGTTAGATATGAGAAAAGAAGATGTTGTTTTTGCTCTTGATGCTATTCAAGATCCTGTGTCACTATTTGAACCTGTTTATAATGATGGGGGCGATTCTTTATATATAATGGATCAAGTAAGCGACAAAAAAAATAAAGAAGAGAAATGGGTTCAATCAATAGCTCTTGGAGAAGCTATGAAAAAACTTCCTAAAAGAGAATTCAATATACTGAAGCTTAGATTTTTTCAAGGTAAAACACAAATGGAAGTGGCTAGTGAAATTAGTATTTCTCAAGCGCAAGTATCTAGACTAGAAAAATCAGCTATAAGGCATATGAAAAGATACTTAAATTAGCTAGGAAAATAATTTTAAGTCAGGAATCTAAGTAAGGACAGCTTTTAGGGGGAATTTGTTATGGTTAGAATATATGATATGAAACAAAAAGAGGTTATTAATTCTAATGACGGTATTAGATTAGGATTTATAAGTGATATTGAAGTTGATTTACAAGAAGGTAAATTAATTAAACTAATTGTTCCAGGACCAGCTAAACTATTTGGAATGTTTGGTAGAGGAAAAGAATACCAGATACCTTGGGATAGTATAAAAAAGATAGGTGAAGATATAATTCTGGTAGAGATCAATGTAGATGATTCATTGGTTGAATCAGAATATTAATAATTAAAAGTATTTCGATTCATAGGTTGACCTTTTTCTACTTATAACTTATAATATGACTAAAATAGTGGCTATAAGCGGAAAGTAGGGAGAATAATTTATGAGATGTCCTTTTTGCAATGAGGATAATACCAAAGTAGTTGACTCAAGACCATCAGATGAAAATAATCTAATAAGAAGAAGAAGACAATGTGAAGCATGTGGTAAAAGGTTTACTACTTATGAAAAGATAGAGACAATACCTTTAGTCATTATTAAAAAAGATAAAACGAGAGAACCTTACAATAGAAATAAGTTAATGAATGGTGTTGTTAGATCTTGTCATAAACGCTCAGTGTCAATGAGTGAAATCGAAGGATTAGTAGATGAAATTGAAAACAGTATATATAATTCATTAAAAAAAGAAATTAAGAGTAAAGATATCGGTGAAAAAGTTATGGAAAAGCTAAAGAACATTGATGAAGTAGCTTATGTCAGATTTGCATCTATATATCGTGAATTCAAGGATATTAATACTTTTATGGATGAGCTTAAAAAAATATTGAATGATAAGTAGGTTTCCCCTAGGGGCAATGTCATTAAGTTAAGG
>NZ_BTPT01000065.1:0-20750 GCF_054408565.1 Vallitalea sediminicola | reverse complement strand
GGTCTTAAAAGTTTGAAATAAGCATTTTTAGTCTTTTCATATGAGTCATCATAATGTATCATAGTGGTATGCACCTTTCTTATCTGGATTGTAAAATGTTTTTATGGTGATTACATTTTATCAGATAAAGGTGCATTTTGTGTCAATAAATATATTTTATGCAAGGTAATCATAGTATTTATAAGGCTTTATATCACTTTTTGTGGTGGGAAAGTTGAGTTATTAACTTATTTATTTTTTATAGTAGGAAGTATCGCCAACATTTCCAACAAATCCCACGTTAAACACTCAACTAGTTTCCAAAAATACCCTGATTATTTAGTGACACTAAAATTTATTATCCCAAAAGATAGGCATGTTGTGACTTATCGCCTTAGAGTGGTTTTTATCGGTTTTGCTAAGCGAGACACCCTCTATAAATATAGATGACTTTACAGAATTTTAGCCTTTAATCACGTAGTGTTAATATTTAAATTACAACGATCTAAATAAAATTTCTACATCTAGAATTATGTTTTTTAAATAATCATCATACACCCAATAATTGCCAACTTCAATTGGATCATTATATATCTTCTCTGAGTTTTCATTATATTGCTCTGATGCAACAATTCCAACATTTGTAATTGTAACTGCATAGAACTTGTTTTTATATTTAAACTCTATGTCGGCTCCTCTAGATATGGCATTTAAAAACTCTTTATAAGATTTAAATCTAGTTGCCAAAATAATCATCTCCTAAATGTATTTTTATATTAGTTTCTCAAACTTCTCACTTCAATACTGTTAAGTAAACTAAAATAAGAATTTCATCAGTAATAAAGATAATTTACTGTTTATTATTGCTGAACTTAAAATCTAAGTGTTAAGTTTGAGTTATTTATATTATACCATATCTTTAAAATGTGGACAGTTAAAATAAACAACATACAAAGGTCTTTCAAACTAACGATTTGCTATGTTCTTAATAAGAATATAATTTTTTCCTATCCATTTTAAACTAAACTATAATAATTTTTAATCTAGTTATATATTTATGCATTCATCCAGTTCTCATTTGTAAGAATTAAATTATCAAATAGATGTTCAGATGTAGGTGGTCCAAAATCAGGCTTAGTTCCATTCCAGTCGATTTTATGATAATGAGGGTTATCATGATATTTAGGCTGTCCATGATCAGTATTATGTTTTTCAGCATCGGCTTTGCCATCATCACCTATATGAGTTTCCTTTTTATAACTTCCAGTGTCAGTTTCATTTATATCCCCAGGATTGCCTGTGAATCTATCGTCAAGAATTGGGGCTATGATTGGTGGAAATGGAGGAACATATGGTATTGATATTGTTGTTGGTATTGGTAGTGTTATTGTCATTGCATGAGAATAACTTTGTTGAGAAATTAGTATACACATTAATGCTACTAAACTTAGTAATGCTTTTCTTGCTTTTTTCAAAATTAACATCTCCTTGTTATATTATTTAGTATAGTATAACAAAAAAGATTTAAAATTTATCTAATGTTATGTTATAATATGTAAATCGAACATTAATATGTATAATTAATCCTTGGGAGGTGTAAATTTGAAACTTTTAAATAATAATATTATTACTAAGTTACAGAGCAGTATTAGTATAATCCCTATAGCAGATATCAGTTATATTGAAAAAGTTAAAGGGACGAAATACTTACATATAGTTACCATAAATAATATGTATAAATCAAAATCAACATTAAAAAAAACAATAGCCATACTATCAAATTACGGCTTTGTTAACGTTAATAGATCTATAATAGTAAATACTAGAAATCTAGTAGAAATATCAGCTAAATCCATACCATTTTTAAACTTTAAAGGAAATATACAAATATATATTTCTGTTAACAGTGCAAAAAAAATGATAAAATATATTAAAGACTGTTAATTAAATAGATAATAAGCTTTTTTCTCTAACGGAGTATGCAAAAAATCAAATTTACCTTATATAAGTTTTTTATAGAACAAACTATAGAGGAATACCAAAGAATAAAAAAACAGGTTTTAAGGATAAAATTCGAACCGTTCCCTGTCAAGTAGACAACTGAAAAACAAAAAATTTTTATATCTCCAATCATTGATGGTTGTAGATGATTTTGGGTACAGCCAACAAGCTAAGATAATTCTCCCCCCCTATCTATAAAAATGTTTAGCTAATTGCAAAACTCTAAATCCTTGCAAATTCACTACTTTTTTCTATAGAAATGGCATGTACTCCCCCATTTTGAGTTATAATTAAGTGACTAAACTGTTTATAACTTTTTCTTAAGTAAAGAAAAGAATGAAAGGAGTAACATATGCCGATTTCAACTAAACAACTATCGCTTTGTGACGTTTCTTCTGAGTTCAATCCTTTTATAAACTCTACCGAAGATTCTATTTTATCTGTTTTTAAAATGCTTTTAATATTTCTGATTACATTTAGAGATTTCTGTGGGTTTAACTCTGTTCCTAATAAATCTCAATTCTCTAGATTTAAAAATAATTATTACAACGACTATGATGATTCATGGATGTAGTGTTGATAAATAATATAGTTAAAACCTATTTTCACACAAAAGTTTAGTACCTAGAATAGTACTAAACTGTCAAATGGTTTATAGAATTATCCTTTTACAGATCCAGCTAAATTATCAATAAAATATTTTTGAACCGATAGAAAAAGCAATATAGCCGGAACAGCTATTACAACTGATGTAGCCATTAGACCTCCCCAATCAGTGCTATGCTCCCCTATATAACTTGTTAAACCTACAGGTAATGTATTCATCTTACTATCAGAAATAAATGATACAGCTAACAAAAATTCTTGCCACACACCAATAAATGTAAAAATAGCAACAGAAACTAAACCTGGACCTACAATAGGTAAAATAACTTTTCTTAACATTTGAAAATTATTGCATCCATCTAATTGAGCCGCTTCTCCTAATTCAACTGGAACTGATGCAAAATACCCTCTCATTATGATTATAGCTGAAGGTACAGTGAACGCTAGATTAGACAATATCAAACTATAATATGTATTAATAAGTCCAAATCTACTACACAAAGCAAACAATGGTATAATAAGTACTACGATAGGAAACATCTGTGTAACGACCATAGCAATAGTCATCAATTTACTTCCAGATATCTTCAGAAATCCTATTCCATAAGCTGCTAAAGCAGCAATAAATGTTGCAATCAAAGTAGTTGATACTCCAATAGTAACACTGTTTTTAGCAAACAGAAGCAAGTCATTCTCTAAAATAGCTCTTCTATAATTCTCTAAAGTAAATACTTTCGGAAAAATTGTTGGTGGAGACAGAAATATCTCACCTGCTCCCTTAAATGATGAAACAATTATCCAAAAGAAAGGAAAAACTGTAAAGATAAAAATAAAAATTTCCAAAAGATATAATAAAATTCTCCTTATTACTCTACTATATTCATATTCTTTCATAGTTAACTCCTCTTGAATAATCTTTAGGTTAAATAATACCTAAAATTATTTATTTGCACATTCTATAGCTACATATATAATAAAACTTCGTTCAATTACTTTTAATAATTCTAGATATCGTCTTTGGAATAAGATAAATCGATAATAAAACCAATGTCATGATTAAAAACATTATAATCGACATTGTAGAGGCTTCACCAAATTCATAATATTGAAATGCTGTTTTCTGAACAATAAATGGAAAAGTCTCAGTTTTATTAATTGGTCCTCCACCAGTTAATGAAAATATAATACCAAAGGAATTAAACGTCCAAATAAATGCCAAAAGACATACTGTTTGTATTGAATTTTTAAGATAAGGCAATGTGATATGTACAAAAGTTTGTATTGTACCTGCTCCATCAATTTTAGCGGCTTCTAGTTGCTCTCTTGATAATGTTTTCAATTTAGCATAGAACATCAGAGCCATAAAAGGAAATGCTCTCCACACATTTGCAAGAACTGCAACTCCCATTGCAGTTGCACCACTTCTAAACCAAGAAAAATCTGCACTAATTAGATTAAGTTTTTCTAGAATATTATTTATTATTCCGTAATCAGATGATAACATCCATTTCCAGCAATATCCTGTTACTATTTCTGGTAATACCCAAGGTATAAGAATGGACCCCTTAATAATAGTAGTACCTTTTATATTGGTATTAAGTAATAACGCTGTTGACAATCCTAATATCAACATAAAAGTAATATTACTACATGTCCATACAATTGTTCTTATAATTGTTTCTATAAAATAATCTGATTTACATATTTCTATGTAATTATTAAACATAATAAATGTTTTCACAGGTTTTACCAATGTATAATTTGTAAAACTATAATATATATTACATAAGAAAGGATACGCTATGGTTACAAGTAATATTATTATGGTTGGTAGAAACAGCATACTTTTCAGATTAGCTCTTCTACTTAATCTTGATTTGTTGAAAGCTGGGAACATATTCTCCCTCCTCACTTTTCAGCTATAATATTTTTAGTTCAAGAGTGGTGGTCAAGGTCACCACCCTATCACTATTGCCATTACTATTTTTTATCTAATATTGCTTGTATATCAGTAGCAGCTTCTTTTAGCGCTTCATCTAGTGTAATATCGTCAAGTATATATCTTTGGAAATAGTTATTCCAAGTCTCAGCTACCTTAGATAATTGTGGAATTGGAGGATTAGGAACTTCAGCAGTTTTTAACTGTTCCGCGAATATATCGTATTTAGCATCATTAAATGGTGGATAATTGTATGATTCATATATTGGAGGTATTGATGTTGCTGTTTTAGCATTGATTTCAGGATTAGATAAGAACTCTAATACTTTCCATACTTCATCTTTATATTCAGAATTGGCACCCATTGCTATATGCCATCCGCCCATAGATGCTCCCGATTTTTTAGTTCCTATAGGATTAGTGATTAGTTCATATTCAAGATCTTTTGCTTCAATAAGTATTGGATCATGAAAATGCCAAGGTCCAAATACAAACATACCAACTTTACCTTGTGCAAAAGATGAAGTTATTTTTGTACCATCATAACTTACAAAATCTTCTGGTTGATACTTGGACATTTCCTTAGCCCATAAAAGAAAATCTTTAGCTCCTTGAGAGTCTATTTCTTGAACATACGAATCACCGTCTTGTATATACAGATGTGATCCATTTCCTAATAACCATTGTCCCAAATCATAAGTTGGATACCACATATTACCAAAATCCATTATCATACCAAATTGATCATTCTTACCATCACCATCTGTGTCTTTTGTTAATGCTTTTGCCGCTTTTAACATATCTTCTATAGTTTTGGGTACTTCAAGACCAGCTTCCTCAAATAATTTTTTATTGATTGCAAGTACTCTAGTATCAGTTTCATATGGCATAGCATATTGAGAACCTTTATACTGAGCCGAATCAGAGAAAGATGTATTATAATCGTTCTTCAAATCAATATCTGATTTCTCTATATATTCATCTAAATTAGCGATAATTCCAGCATCAGCAAATGTACCAACTGATGGATGATTAGTATAGATGATATCGTATACTACATTACCAGTATAAGCTGTAACTATTTTCTTATCTAGTTCACTGAAAGGTACCGTTTCTATTTCTACTTTAATATTAGGATTATTAGGATAAAATTCTTCTTCCAAAGCTTTATTGATAAATTTTTCTTCTTCACCTTCTGTTGTCATAATAAACTTAAGTACAATATCTTTTTTAGTTTTCTTATCATCAGAAGTACTTTTACCTGATTTCTTATCGTCATCTGAAGTAGGTGTACCTTCTTTTGAACATCCCATAAGTGAAGTTAATAGCAGTGTTACTATCATAACCATCATAACTATCTTTTTCATGTAATGTTATCCTCCTTTTTTACTCAATTACACCAATAAAACTTATGGCGTATTAAGATTATATCTAATTATATCCATAATATATACAAAAAAAAATGCACATATCTTTAGATTTTGTGCACTTTTATTATATTATTTAATAATTTGCATCTCTATATTTAATAGGAGTACATTTTTCAATTTTTTTAAATATTCTACTGAAATACCTATAATTAGGATATCCTACTAATTCCGATATTTCATAAACTTTGAGATTGGAATTTCTCAATAATTTTTTTGCTTCTTCTAATCTAATATTAATAAGATATTTTGAGAATGATATATTCATTTCTTCCTTAAACAATTTACTTAGATAGCAAGGATTGAGCATAACATGTTCGCTCACTATATCTAATGATAAATCAATGCTATAGTTACTGTTGATATATGCTACTACATCTTTAATAACTTGTCTTTCTCCTTTATTGATTGTAACTGAGAAAGTTTCTAGAGCATCCATATAACTTTTGTATATTTTGCTATAGTTGCTATAACTTTTTCCAACACCAATAGAAATCGATTGATTGTATTTATCGGATATATGATTGCATATGGAAACTAAAGCAAGAAAAATCTGTTTGTAGAAATCATTTTGTTTGTTCTCATCTTGAGAAGCAACAATAACTACTTGATCCGTTTTATATTGGATGATTTCAATATCTTCTACATCTTTTAACTGTTTCTTGCATATTTGATATAATGTTAAAAAAGTATCATCCACTTTATTTATTTTCAAAACATAAACTTTAATCAACTCTTTGGTAATATGAATATTAAGAGTACCAAATTCATCTCTTATTACTTCATGTATATATGGAATACCCGATAATATGTTGTGGAAAAGCTCTTCTCTTAGATAAGGGATGCTCTTTTTAAAATGACTTTCCATAGAACTATTTTTTTCCTTGTTTTTTTCTTTTTCCTTAATAACTTCTATGCATCTTTCAACTGCTTTTATTACAACTTTTTCTTTTATTGGTTTGAGTATATAATCTGATACTCCATAGCGTAAAGCTTTTCTAGCAAATTCAAATTCATCATATCCAGTAATTATTATGACTTGAATATTGGGATATTTTTCATTAATTTTTCTAGATAAACTTAATCCATCAAGATAATCCATTTTTATATCTGAAATAATAATATCAACTTCACTACATTCAATAATGCTAAGTGCTTCATGCCCATCTTCCGCTTCACCTACAATATTTACACCTATTTTATCCCAATCAATTGTTTTAATTAATCCCTCTCTTATCCATATAGAATCATCAACAATAAGTACATTATATGTTCTCATTCGTTATAGTTCCCCCTGTCAACAAATCAGTGATTTGCTTAGTTATCTTTATACTAACGCAAGTTCCTTCCTTTTCTTGACTCTCAATATATAAACCGCAACCTTTTCCATACATATGAATTATTTGTTGATTAATATTTTGTAGCGCAAAATTACCATCAGTATTATAATTACCTATCTGAAAATCCCTATTTATCTTGTTCAATTTATCTTCTGAAATTCCAACTCCGTTGTCCCATACTTTTAATATAATATATTCTCCCTCAATATTTCCTTTTATATTAAGCACCTTATGATCTTTGTTGTTAAATCCATGAATTATTGAATTTTCCACAATAGGTTGTAGAACAAGTTTGGGAATATTATAATTTAATATTTCTTCTCTTACATCAATACTATAAGTAAAGTTTTTCCTAAAATTATTTTTTTGTATTACTAGATAATGATTTATCAAAGATAAAGATTCTGAGATCTTAACTATATTTTTCCCTTTACTAAGAACCAATCTATAAAAATTAGCAAGACTAAAAATAATATCACAAGCATCTTCACCATTATTAGTCTTAACCATCCAATGTAGTACATCAAGAGTATTATATAAAAAATGTGGATTAATCTGATTCTGTAATGCTTTCATTTCAGCTTCTTTTTTTAATAAACTCTGTATATATACCTCATTAATCAAGTTTTGAATTTTTCTAACCATTGTATTATAACTTCTATATAAAATACCAAATTCATCTTTTCTATTATTATTTAAATTAGTGGTAAAATGCCCACTTCCTGCTAATTCCATAGCTTTCTTAAGCTTTCCTATAGGATGATAAATACTTTTTGATATAATTAGAATTCCTATAATATCAACAATAAAGACTATTAATGATATAATTATTGCAAGCCCAATTATTTTACTGGCTCCAGGATATATTCCTTCTATAGGTATCAGTGCTACGTATTTCCAATTCAAATATTTAGAAGTTGTAGAAACAACTAGATACTCAGTATTATCAATTTTTTTTACAAATCCATTTTTATTTTCCAAGAAATCATTTTCAGAAAATCCAATAGTATGTATGCTCTTTTTAATTAAAGTCAAGTCTTCATGAGAAATAAAATTCATTTTATCATCTAAGAGGAATTTGTATCCTCCATCTCTTATATTAATATTTTTCAACATATTATGTATTGCTCTTTCATTTACATTCAAATATAAATCAATTATACTATTGTTACCATCTTTTATGGTTTTCTTAGATGATAAATAGTATTTATCTCTTGTACCAAAAGGGTCTTTTCTAAGTACCCAAGGCATTGATTCTTCATTAGTCTTACTCCACTTTTCCCATTCCATATCTAGATCATAAACATATAAAAAACCTTTTCTATTAGAGGCAAACAAACATTCATCATTATAATCGTATAAATAAATACTTTCTAATGATGGCTCCATCAGTACATTTCTTGATAGAACTCTATTTATATATACCATTTTTTCATAATCTTTATAACTTTGTCCTGGTGTTAAATCTTCCGAAAGAATATCCAATAGCTGATCATCTAATAGCAAATCGATAGAAGAATATTCAATAAGCTCCAGAGCTAAATCAATCTTTTGGGAAGCTTCTTTCAATTGATTTGACACTGATTTCTTAGTCTCCTCTTTTATTAAGTTTACAGAAGATTTTACTAATATAAATTCTATAATGCATGTAGGAATAACAACCAACATTATAGATAATATAATCAACTTGTATTTAATCGTACGTAGAATATGAAGATTTTTCATTTAATCTCTCCCTCTTTGATTAATTTAAGGGCAACAATAAATTATTGATCTATAAATATTGATATTTACGTATTTCTTTATAACTTGAAAATTTTCAGAGGAAACTCTATGAATAATAATACATTTGATAAGTTGTTACATACATAATCATTATGAATTCAATCTTATTATCTTTTGCTGAGTACTTATTTATAAATAGATATGATGGCTGTGTAATTAATTATAGTTACTTTTATTACTTTTTTCAATCATTTTTTTATGGTAACGCAGATATTAAGTGAAAGCTAATGTTCTATATTTCTATTTTATATGCTTAAGAAGTGAAGGTTTCCTGAAATAAAAAATGTATCATATATTATATTTGACTTATCCAAACATATATATGATACACCTAGGTTAAACTACTATAATCATATTATCCCATTATCCAATTAGGGACAAACATAATAATCTCAGGAATAAATGTAATTAATAATAGTGTAACTATCATTACTAAATAGAAAGGTAATAAAGCTTTTGTAACCTTTTCCAATGACACCTCACCGATTGCACATCCAACAAATAACGCTCCTCCAACTGGTGGTGTACATAAACCAATTGCTAAGTTTAATATAAGTACAACTCCAAACTGAATTGGATCCATACCCAAGCTAGTCACAACTGGTAATAATATTGGTGTTAATATTAATATAAGAGGTGCCATATCCATTATACAACCAAGTAACAATACTAATAAGTTAATCAGTAATAATAATATTATTTTATTGTCTGTAATTGTTAATAATACTTTTGTTGCCAATGCAGGTACTTGTAATAGTGCTAACATATGTCCAAATGCTTTTGCAGCAGCAATTAGACTTAGAACTAATGCAAGGGTTTTTAAAGAATTGTATAATATTTTATTCATACTTCTTAATGGTATTTCTCTATAAACAAAAAATGTTATTATAAACGCATATAAACATGCCGCCGCCGCTGATTCCGTAGCCGTAAACACTCCTGATAATACACCGCCTATAATTATTACAGCAGTTAATAATCCAAGAAATGCTCCAGAGCATATCTTTATTCCATCTCTAAATGATATCTTTTCACCTTTTGGATACCCTCGTTTGACAGCAATGATGTAACTGACAATCATAAGTGCTATTCCTAGAATGACACCTGGAACTAACCCACCTAAAAACAGTTTACCTACCGATATGCCACCTGCCGCTAATGAATATATAATCATATTATGGCTTGGAGGAATAATAACTCCCTGACATGAACTTGTAACTGTTACAGCAACAGCATAATCATCATCATACCCTTTATCCTTCATCATAGGTATTAACATAGCTCCAATTGATGAAGTATCTGCAACTGCCGAACCTGAAATACCGCCAAAGAACATACTAGCCAATACATTAACTTGTGCTAATCCACCTCTCATACGTCCTACAATAACATTAGAAAATTCGATTAGCCTCCTAGAGATTCCTCCTGCCCCCATTATTTCACCTGCTAGTATAAAAAACGGAATAGCTAATAAAGAGGAAGATTCAATCCCTTTTGTCATCTTTAAAACTATTGTCATTATTGGTATTTTACAATATATTGCTGTTAATACCGAAGATACTCCAAGTGCAAATGTTACAGGTACTTTCAGTACTAAAAATACAATAAAAGATATTAATAAAATAGCAATCGCAATAGAAACTGTTGTACTATCCATCAATTTTCCTCCTTATATTATTTGTTTTCTAATTGATTAAGCCCTATCAAACTCATAATACTATCAAAAGTAATTAGAATACCCGATATGGGTATTACCATATATAAATATCCAGTTGGCATTTTGGTAGCTGGATAAGTCGAAGTCATCATTATACTTGATAATTTTCCACCATAATATATCATAATGAAACCAAAGAGCAAAATAACTAAATCAACAAACTTATCAACAATTTTTTGGAATTTTGGAGGAAACAAATTATAAAAAACTTGAATACTGATATGTAATTTATTCTTAACTCCAATAGCCATACTTATAAAACCAAACCATACCATAAATATCAATGGTACTTCTTCTGACCACCCAATACTAAATTTAAGAACATATCTGCAAAAAACTTGAACACATGTAATAATTGTCATAAGTAACAGTAATATCTTCGCAACTGTAACTACTAAATTATGAAAACCATTAAATACCTTTATTACTATCTTCATAATATGCTCCTTTCTTTACAAGCTATTTCATATCTTGTATTTCTCCTATGATATCAGTATATTCTGACGCATATTTTTCATATAATGGTTTTACAGCTTCAACAAATTCATCTTTATTTTCTAACCTAGTAATTATACAACCAGCTTCTTTGACTTTTTCTTCTGATTTAGCTTCTTTTTCATTCCATTTTTCAATTTGGAATTCTTGTGCTTCTTTAGCTGCCTCTTTGACTAATATCATGTCTTCATCTGATACTTTTTCCATTGAAATTTTGCTTGCGATTATCATTTCTGGAACTCTTAGATGCTCATCGATTGTATAATATTTTGCAACTTCAAAGTGTGAAGATGTGTCATAACTTGGCCAGTTATTTTCAGCTCCATCAATTACACCTGTTTGAATCGCACTATATACTTCCCCATAAGGAAGAGGAGTTGGAGATGCACCTAGATTTTTAACCATATCAATTATTAATGCACTCTGTTGAACTCTAAATTTTAGACCTTTTAAGTCTGCTAAACACTTGATTTCCTTTTTTGAATTATAGAAGCTTCTAGCTCCTCCATCGTACCAAGCTAATCCAATGAAATTAGCACTTTCAATACTTGCTAAAAATTGATCCCCAATACTACTATTTAAAACTTTCCAC
Organism: Vallitalea sediminicola; assembly: GCF_054408565.1. Classification (NCBI taxonomy): domain Bacteria; kingdom Bacillati; phylum Bacillota; class Clostridia; order Lachnospirales; family Vallitaleaceae; genus Vallitalea; species Vallitalea sediminicola. The sequence goes on along the minus strand of NZ_BTPT01000065.1, from coordinate 8,869 downwards.
ATATGGTCAGCATTTTCGTAAAGATATGGCAATATAAGCACATTCAATGATGGTGAGAACTCTGTTAATGGTGCAAGACTAACTCTTGCAAAATCAATTCCGCCAAATTGAACCTGCTCTATAACTTCTTTTTCTTCACCTAATTGCTTACTATGAAAAACTTCTATTTTTATTCTTCCTTCTGTTTTTTCTTCTACCAATCTAGCAAATTCATAATCCCCTAATGTTGTAGGGTAATCTGCTGGATGATTATCTGCTAATCTAAAAATTATTGATTTAGTATTTTCTTGTTTATCATTATTTTCACTTGCCACTTTATTCGAATTTACATTTTCGCCATCTTTTGATGTCTCTGTTTTCTCTCCACAACCTACGAAAAGAACTGATACCATCATAATGACTAATACTGTACTTAATACTTTTTTTAACATTTATATTTCCTCCTGTTTTTAATTTTGATTTCAATACTAAAATCCAACTTCATCTAAACAGTATATAGTATATTTATCTGGAATTCTCTACACTAACTTGTTTATTTCATGAAATAATTGCTAACATATAACAACAACAATTAAGTCCTACTTATTAAGCAGGACTTAATTGTTGTTATAGTATTTTTTTGTTCTCAATAAATTTTTTTCTTCCCTTTTTAACCATTTTTACATTAGTATTCTATTATTTCTAAATTCCGTAGGAGTAATACCCTCGTACTTTTTAAAAACCCTTGTAAAATAATTAGGATCAGTATACCCTATACTAACACTAATGTCTTTAATACTTAAATTAGGTTCAGTAAGCATTTTTTTAGCATTTTCTATTCTTATAACTGATAAATAATCTTTAAAATTCATGTTGTAATATTTTTTGAATATCTTACAAAAATGGTAAATACTGAATCCACTCTTCACAGCCATTTTTTCTAATGATATATTCTCTGAATAATGTTCTTTCATATATTTTATCACTTTATCTAGAATTGCACCTGTTTTATCCGTTTTTTGAATATTTATTTCCGCAATTACAGCAACAAAATATTGCTGTACATATGATTTCGCATCTGCTATAGAATGAATTTCATTAATACCCTCTATAAGTTTATCAGATCTTTTACTGATTCTAATAGTTTCATATATATATTTATTCATGGAAATTATTAATTCATATATCTTAAAGCGGATTTCGTTAATATCTGTAGATGCATATATAATTCTATCCAATTCATTATTCAACTGACTCAACATAGACTCTTCATCATTTTCGATTATACTCTTACTTAACTTAATGCCCATTTCATTCATTGATTCATAGTAGTTATCGTTCTCACTTTTACCAAGTTTTTCATAGCATTCAATCTTAGCCTCCGAAAATGATTTCCACAATTCACCTATAGCAGAATATTCTTTACCTACTCCAACGCTGCCTTTAGTTCTATATCTCTCTTCGTACTTTTCCAGTAATTCTTCAGTTGTTTTCTTAAATATGCCATAGTAACTTTCTTTATTGTTTTTACTTATTCCCACAATCAATATGTATATGGTTCCTCTCACTAGATTACCTATACATTTTATATTATTACGCTTTAGTGTATCTAGCATTGATTCAAAGAAACGTTTTTTCACCATTTTACTATGAAGATATGATTCTGATTGTTCTACTTCATTCCATAATTTGATTACCACTCCAAATCCCCAATAGAATGTAGTTCCAAAAAAAGTGAAATAATCTATCGCCTGCTCTTCCTCTATTTCACCTATCACTATAGACATTACAAATTCACTTTCCAAATATCTTGATACTTTATTTAATTTATTTTGCATATCTTTCTGAGTACCTTTGTTCTTGAAATCCTTTTCCAAATCACATATTGTTTTATTTAATATATCAATTATATCTTGGTTGGTGGATGGTTTTACAATAAAATCTTCAACTCCTAATTTAATAGCTTCATGTGCATAATCAAACTGATCAAATGCTGTTTGAAAAATAATTTTACAGTCTGGATCAATCTTTTTTATCACCTTAGCTGCCTCAATACCATTCATTCCTGGCATCTTAATATCCATAATGACAATATGTGGTTTAGAAACTGCAAACATTGATATTGCTTCTTGCCCATTTGATGCTTCAATGATTTCATCAAAAGAGATTTCACTTCTCTTTAATATATATTTTAATGCTTCACGTTCAATACTTTCATCATCAACAATTAATAAACGATACATTTACTCATCTCCCATTTGCAAGTAATAAGTATATCTGATAATCATATTCTTGGAATAATTAATAATATACTTGTTCCAACATCTTCTTTACTTCTAATTATGAACTCACATCCATTTTGGAAAAATAATATCATTCTATTATATACATTTTTTAATCCAATACTATTTACTTCCTTCTCATTCTCAGAATCTAATAATTTTGCAACAACATCCTTAGACATACCTATCCCCGTATCAAATATATTAATATATATCTTTTCATTTCTTTCGAATATCTTTATTCTTAACTTACCACCTTCGACTTTTGGTTCTATTCCATGAATGATTGCATTTTCAACTATAGGTTGTAATAAAAAAATAGGAATAAAAATATCGTTAGTCTGTATCTGACATTGTAGCTGGAATGATAGTCTCTCTTTAAATCTATATTTTTGCAAATGCACATATTCTTCTATAATTTGTAATTCTTCTTCTAATGAAATAGAATTTTCACAATGCCTTAGCCTATATCTAAATATATTTGCTAGACTTTGAATAAGTTGCATAGTATCATCTGCCTCTTCAAACATAGCTACTCTTGAAATAGTATTTAATGTATTAAATAAAAAATGTGGATTAATCTGGGATTGCAATGCTAAGAATCGTGCTTCCTTCAATAATTGTTCCATCCGTAATAATTCGATTTCTTCTTCGTGTAATTTTTTTTCTACTATCACTTTTTCCTGTAAATTCTCAACTAAACATTTAATGCTCGTACTCATTGTATTAAATGAATCAGTTAGTATTCCTACTTCATCTTTTGATTGTATTCTGACCTTTTCTATGTCTAAGTTCCCTTTTGATATTTCTATAGACGCCTTTGCAAGCTTCTTGATAGGATTAATAATATAATTAGAAAATATCATGCCCACAAAAATTGAAAATGCTAACCATAATAATATGATCAATAAGGATAATTTGTTTTTTGCATTTGATTCCATCACTAATTGATTATATACTATCGTCCCATCTGCAAGACCTATATTCAAAAGTTTTTGGATATAACTCTTTGTGTAATCATATATTCTAATCCCTTTATACAGACTTATATAATATTCTTTATTTCCATCTGCTCTTAATTCAATTGCATTATCCCAGTGCTTATATGTAGTATTTATGGAATTTGTGATAGCATTCAACTCAAAATATGCATCACGTGATTTGAATCTCTTTTTCAAATCATCCATTATATGTATTATCTTGTCTTTATTCTCATAATAACTATCTTTATATTCTTCATCTAATTCCTCAATATAACCTTCAACACAATTTTTATTTGTCTTAATCGTTTCAAATAATTCATTAATAGCATAGTAATTATTCAAATGTCTATTGAACCCATTCAATATCTTATAATTATTATTATGCAAATATAAAATAAGGATACTTACAAAAAATATCATTGTAAATATAAATATCCATATTTTATATTTAATTGATAGCCCATGCCAGCAATTTTTCATTTTTTATTGTCCTCCAATTATGATATTAAACATTGCTCTCATACTAGACACACTAAAAAAGCTGATTACTGTACAATACAGAGATCAGCTTTAGTTGCATAGTCTACTTATTAAAAATAATTTTCAGGCTAATTTAATGTTAAGCTTCTACTCCATACACTTCAATCTGTGTAAGTGCTGGGAAAGGTGATGGGTCATCAGCTTTCTTCAAATCTTTTAGAATTAGCCACTTAATTTTCTTTTGCTCAATATTTATAATATGTGGTTTATAGCTTTTTTCAAGATCCCAAACCAACTCTGAATCATCAGAGAAAACAATCTTCACTTGTTCCCACCAGTTATCATGTGGAAAATCGCTTCTTGTGTATAATACTATTTTATCAACTGCTACTAATCTTCCAAAATCTAATCTCATTTCAGCATCATCTTGCATATTGATGCCCCATGATTGATAAGGCCAAGGACCATGTGATCTGTTTTCACAAACACCATCAATTGCATTTCTTGCTGCAAAAACTGCTTCTCCTCTTGTCTCTACATTTGCCTTTGCATGAGGATATAATCCTTCAATACCATTTTGGTCAACAACATTTTTCGCAAGATTTTTATATACATTTATTTCTTCTTTAGTAGCAAGTCTCAAATGTAGTAAGTGACTATTTCCACTAAATACTTTTGGTGAAAAATTAGTTCTCTTTTCTTCAAATGGAACATTATAGACTACTTCAGATTCTGTAAAATATACAAAAGCTTCTCCAAGGGCATCATCAATCTGTGCTATAAAAAATTGATTCTTATCACTTGACTTGAATACAATTTTATCTCCTTCTTTGTATGTATCTTGATAAACTAAATATACTTGATCAGTATTACTACTTTCTGCTAACTTGTTTCCTGCTTGGTCCAATACTTCTATTGATAAATTCATCATAAGTTCCTCCTATAATATATAAATTCATAGTATACATTATAACAATAATTCGTAAAATTTCAAACTGAAATTATGAACCAGAATGCAAAACATAGTAAATAGTTAATTTTCTACTCCTAAAAGCAAAAAACTATACTCCTATATCATAATTTTCTTCATGACTTCTCCAATCGGCTTATTGATAACTAAATCTGCATAGCTGTCATAAGATGTTTCCTCTTTATTGATAAGAACTAAATATTTCCCATTAAAATATTGTATCAGTGATGCAGCTGGATAAACTACCAATGATGTACCCCCAATAATTAATACTTCAGCACTACTAACATATTCCACAGCTTTTTTTAGAATCTCTCCATCCAATCCTTCTTCATAGAGAACTACATCAGGCTTAACAATGCCTCCACATTTTTTACATCTAGGAATCTCGTTACTATCTAATATAAAATCAATATCAAATGATTCTCCACAAGACATGCAATAATTTCTATAGACCGATCCATGTAATTCAATAACTTCTTTACTTCCTGCCATTTGATGCAGATTATCTATATTCTGAGTCACTACAGCTTTCAATTTCCCTCTTTCCTCTAACTGAGCTAATGCCTTATGAGCGTTATTAGGCTTGGCATCTCTATATATAAGATTTTCCTTGTAATACTCATAGAAAATCTTAGGATTTTTCATGAAAAATGTATGGCTGATTATTGTTTCTGGACGATAATGATATTTCTGCACTGCTTTATACAATCCTTTTTCAGAACGAAAATCAGGTATATCACTTTCCGTAGAGACACCTGCACCCCCAAAAAATACAATATTATCACTTGAATCTATTATATCCTTTAATTTCTTTAACATAAAATCACCCCTAAATCTTATTGAACATATCAAAAGGATACTCTTTACTTGGCTTTAGTTCAAATTTACAAGTCTTATTCTCTTTGGGATGCTTGAATGAAATGAATCCAGCCCATAATGCAATTTGTGTCCATTTCTTCATTTTCATAAAAGTTTCATTATACTTATTATCTCCCCATATTGGAAGGGATTCACTAGAAAGCTGAACACGTATCTGATGATGCCTTCCTGTTTTAAGATTAATCTTCATTAGACTCAATGTACCATATTCTTCAGTTTCAATGGTTTCTATTAGTTCATATTCTAAAACAGCTTCTTTGGCATCTTTTACATCTTTCGCAACTACTTTGGATATATTGTTTCTACCATTCTTTTTAAGGAAATCTCTTAATTCTCCTTTATCTTGGTTAGGCTTTCCACAAACTACAGCATAATAATGTTTATCAAATCTTTTAGATCTAATTTCTTCTGATAATTTCGTATTGGCATATTTTGTTTTAGCAAACACCATCAAGCCACCCACTGGTCGGTCAAGTCTATGAATCAATCCAATATATGGGTTTCTTACGTTATATTTTTTTATTAAATATTCCTTTAATAACGTTAACATATCCTTATCTCCAGTCTTGTCCTTTTGTGAAGGAACTTTTGGAGGTTTTTTTGCAACAATTATATGTGTATCTTCATATATTATCTCTAATTCCATTTTATTCTCCTGTTATATTTTTTTATGTAAAAATATCATATTTACTAAACAACCCATATAATACTTGGTTTTAGTAATATTTATAAGTACATTATTTCTTATATATGTTTCCATATATTAGTATAATCCATTATTGATCTAATATCCATAGTGAGTATATTTTATATTGAAATAGCAATACTAATCTTATGAATATACTAATTACTATAGAGGTGATATCTTGAATAATTTTATACCAGCAAAAGTGCTTTATGAAGAAAAAATTCTAGAATATGAATTAGGGAAAACTCTTTACGAACGATATAAAAATATGAATATTGAAATGATACCCATAGAAAAACATCACGATGTAGAGTTCATTAAAAAAGCACCTGATGAAAAATTTGTTGAATTCAAAAAATACTTGGTTCTTGGTATCAGAAAGAGCTTACAGTTAGCTCCTAATAAACTATCTGCAGATTTCATTGTTCCTTTTACATCTTCAGGTTGTTCAGCTATGTGTACATATTGCTACCTGGTATGTAATTTCTTCAAAGGTTCTTATCTTCGCATATTCGTTAATCGAGAGGCAATGATTAATTCTGTTAAAAGAAAAATTAAACAAGTGGGTGAAAAGAAAATATATGAAATCGGTTCAACAAGTGATATGGTACTTGAAAATACTATTACAGGTAACTTGAAATGGGCTATAGAACAATTTGGCAAACTAGAAAATGCAACCTGTACCTTTGCAACAAAATTTGCTATGGTTGACGACCTTCTTGATGCTGACCATAATGGAAATACTCAGATGAGAATAAGTGTCAATCCTGATTATATTATAAGAAAAGTGGAAATAGGCACTTCCAATCTTGAAGATAGAATAGATGCTGCTAACAAAATGTTTAATGCAGGATACCGAGTTGGCATCAACATTGCTCCTATAATCCTTTTGGATAATTGGCAAGAGATGTATAGAGAATTGTTGGAAACATTATCAGAAAAGCTTGAAGATAATTTAAAAAACCAATTATTTTATGAACTGATATTTATGACTTATGGTTATGCAAATGATACCATTAATAGCGCCGCTCTAAAAGGTGTCCTTAATGTATTTGATAAATCAAAAATGTGTCCAAAAGGACGTGGAAAGTTCTGTTACAACCTAGATATGAGAGAAGATGCGGCTAGATATTTCAGAGATCTGATTGCTCACTATTTCCCTAATGCCATAATAAGTTATATTGTATAAGCGATTACTTTATTATTTCTTTAACCCTACCTACAATACCATTATCAAGCATCACTTTAATTCCATGAGGATGGGTTTGTGAGTTTGTAAGAATCCTTTGAACCACACCTTCTGTTAATTTTCCTGAACGTTGATCCTGTTTTTGGACAACTCTTACTTTGGCACCTTGTTTAATATTTTTACGCATAGTTCCATTCATGTTATCTATCCTCTTTCATTAGAATTATAAGTAGGGTCATGAGTACTTCTGATTATCTACTATTTGTCAAGTGCTCCGCCTCGTTTAGTATTTTTAAACCCTTTCTTATTATTTCCAATTTTCTTATTAGGTGTTTCATTCTTGAATCCTTGTTGTGAAGTTCCTTTTTTCTTTTCTTCAATAATTTTCTTCATTTTATCAATATTATTATTTCCCATAATTTAAGTCTCCTTCAAATGTTTTTTATGGATTATTAGTACCGTCTACACATGTCTGCTTATAATTGTGACTAAAAAATTCATCTTTTCTATCTATTTTTATTTATCTATTTCCATTTTATAATCAATTCTACAACTAATGTATATTCATAATCCTAATATAGTATTGCTCTTATATACACATATTGTCAAGTCATTATTTTGTAATGGATAACGTCAGAAACGTTTTTGATGTAAAATTATATTACCAGTATAACATAATTTCAGCGCCAATCTTGTGATTGACGCTAAATAAATTTATCAGCTTACTTCAACTATTAAACAGGAAAATCAGTAATTAGTGGAACTAATTCTGCATGTCTATAAGTATTTTCTGGTATAGGTGTAACTGTATTCAATACAGTATCTACAGCTTCTGTTCTAATAGCCGCCCAACAGTAAATTCCACTAACTGCGTCAAAAAATTGAACTTCGCATTGATTATTAGTATTATCACTTCTGGTTATTGAGTACTCGATATCAAAGCATTGGTTTGCCTTAATTATTATTGGCATTATTATACCACCTTGTGGTATTAAAGTATTTCTTGGATTATTATTTCCATACTCATATACTCTTACTGTTACACTTCTATCTATATTAGTATTGTTTAAAACTTTTATTATTAGGCTTGCTGGCTCTTGAGATAGTTGTGAAATAAAAAATGGACCTGTTGTTAAATCATCTGTTGTTGTTAAAATATTTTCAATATTACTTACTTCGTATTTTATTTCTTCTAACCCATAAGTTGCACTTAATACAGCTTCTTCTATTGCTGCTACTTCAGTTTTTACTTCATACAGACCAAATATAGGACTTTGAATATCATTGATTATGTCAATTACCTCAGCTTTAATCTCAAATAATCCATATATAGGACTTAGGACTGTTTCTTCTATTACACTTACTTCACTCTTGATTTCCTCTAATCCATATGTTGCACTTAATACGGTCTCTTCT
>NZ_BTPT01000064.1:0-62331 GCF_054408565.1 Vallitalea sediminicola | reverse complement strand
TATATTTAGTATACAAGGAAACTAATGTATAGATTACTTATTGTTGATGACGAGATAGATGTAGCAGAATATTTTCGTAGGATTCTTGAAGTGAAATCAAATTTACCATTAGAAGTTTATACTTCCTATAATGCAACGGAGGCATTAGAATGTTTGAACAAGACAAGGATCGATATTATTATATCAGACATAAAAATGCCTAGAATTAATGGATTACAAATGTACGAAGAAATTAAAAAGCGATGGCCAAAATGTAAAGTCATTTTTTTAAGTGGTGTATTAGAATTTGATTATGTGTATGAATCAATTCAAAATAGAGATGTGAGATATCTTACTAAATTAGAACCAACATCAAAAATTATATCAACAGTAAAAGAAGTCATAGAAGAAATAGAACATAATTATAAAGAAATTGATGAGATGAAAAAGGTACAAAAACAAATAAAAGAGGCTTTTCCACTATTGCAAAATAAGTATATTCAAAATCTATTATATGGATTATACGATTCGTACAGCGAGGTTCAAAAAAGGTTGAATCAGCTAGAAATATCTATTGAGGTTGATAAAACATTAATTATGGTTGGTGGAATATTTGATGATACATCACAAGATATCAGCTTATCCCAATTGGATAAAAATATTTATTCTTTGAAAACAATAAGCGATAAGTATTTTAGTAAATATTATAATAGCATACATTACATATCTGAACAAAAATATTCAATATGGTTACTTCAGCAGAAGAATGATGATTTGCCTTTACAAAATCAACAGGCTAAATTAAATGGATTACTAGAATATATTCAAGGTTCCATAAGAAAAAATCTTAATATTACCATTACTTTTGTTTACGAAACATCACAGATAAATTTCCAGGATATACCAAAATGTTATAGCAATATAAAAAGAAGGTTAGGTTATAGATCAAAAAATATTAATGAAAGCATAATTACTTTAACAGAGTGTAATAAAGAAGAAGCAATTGATTGTAATAATAATAAAAATAATATAAGCTGCTGCAAACAGCTTAATCGTATCAACGAACTTGAAGGTTACCTTGAGCTAGGACAACAAGATAATTTCTTTTTACTATTAGTTAAAATGACCGATGCATTAATGTATATAGATGATTTGAATAATAGCAATGCACTAGAAATTTATTATAGAATATCGTGTGTTCTATTAAAATATATCAATGAATGGAATATGCAAGGCAACTTGGTTCACCTTATCAATCTTAATAAGTTAACACATATAGATGAACATAGCTCTTGGCAAGAAGCAAGTGAGTACTTAAAAAATCTATCTCAATTAATTTTTGACGAACATTTCAAAAATGAATATATTTGGTCAGATAATGCAATAGCCATTGTCCAAAAATACATATTAGAAAATTTGAATAAAGACCTTTCTCTTATTGTTCTTGCTGAGCAGGTAAATCTTAATCCTTCTTATTTATCAAGATTATTTAAAAGTCATACACATATTAATCTATATGATTATATATTGGAGATGAGAATGTTAAACGCTAAAGACATGTTATTAAAAACAGGTGATAAGATACAAGATATTGCTATAGCAGTGGGATATGAATCAGCTCCATCCTTTACTAGAGTTTTTAGAAAACACACTGGGAGAACACCTACAGATTATAGAGGATAGTGATATTATCCTTGGTAAGTAAAGAAACGGTAACTAATGTAAACATATGCTCGTTGTGTATTTGATGTATAACTTGCTATAATTTTATTGTAAAGAAAAATAGAATTATAAAAATTAGGAGGGTTTTAAAATGGGTAGAAAATTTTTTTCTAAAATGATCTCACTAGTTCTTATTACTTGCATGATGGTTACTTTATTTGCTGGATGTAAAAAAGAAGAAGGTAAAGAAACTGTTAAAAAGGATTCTGAAAACAAACAAGTGGCAGAAGAAATCGATCCTTTGGGTAAGTATGATGAACCTGTTACTGTTACAGTAGCTATCAGAACTGCTGGAACCAACCAAGTTCCTTTTGAAGATTCAATGTGGGACAAAAAGTTTAAGGAGTATGGTATTAATGTTGAAGTTGCTTGGTCAGCTGATGCTAGTCAATATGATAATAGACTTAACACATCCATAGCTTCAGGAGATATACCTGATATTCTACCAGGTATATCAGCGCAACCTATGTCTACACTAGTTCGTGGTGATATGGTATATGATGTGAGTCAAGTGTTTGAATATCTATCACCAACAAATAAAGAATGGTTAACAACAGGAGCTGGAGCAGATGCATTAGAAAGTGTAACCATTGATGGTAAAGTATGTATTATACCAACTAATGTGACTGAACTTATTAATAATTGCTTTCCATTGTTCATAAGAAAAGATTGGCTTGATAATCTAGGTTTAGAAATACCTAAAACAATAGATGACTTCAAGAAAGTTGCGTTGGAGTTCACTAAAAATGATCCTGATAAAAACAATAAGGATGATACATATGGATTAACAATAATGGGGCAAACCAATCTAATAGTTGATTGGGGTGGATTGTATGGTTTCTTTGGAGGTTATGGTGTTCAACCTTGTACTTGGTACGACGGTATGTTGTTTTATTCCAAAGATGATGATGGAAACGCCGTTTGGGATGGAACAAGACCTGAAGTTAAAGAGGGATTACAGTTACTTCAAGATCTATATATAGAAGGAGCCATTGCAAGAGATTTTCCAACTATGGATGGGGTAAAGGTTATGGAAGATTTAAATGGTGGCAAAGCTGGTATGGTATTCGGAGTTAGAGGACTACCAATGTGGGCAATCAACAAGACTATACTTAATGATTCTAATGCAGAATGGTATGCTATGAATATGCCTACAAAAGATGGATCTGATGCTTCAATATTTGCATTTCAACCAGTAAATACAGGATATGCTATTTCAAAAAAATGCAAACATCCTGAAGCAGTCATTAAAATGTTGAACATTGTTACTGCTATGACAGATCCTGAAAGTCCAATGTTTGATCCTGATTATAGAGATACTACTGTAGCTGGACCAATAGTCATTAATATATGTGACCCTGTGTATGAAAGAACTTCAAACGAGACTTTATTTGAAGCGTTGGAGAAAAAAGATAAGACTAATATAGATAAAGCCATGATTGACAATTATGATAAAGTTATGGAATATATTGATACAAAAGATCCAGAGTTATGGAGATTCTGGAATGCATATTATCCTGAAGAAGGTCATGCTTGGTATTTAACATTTGGTCTTAATAAACAAGATATGCTTAAGAAAAATATATGGTGGGCCTTACCTACAGATTCAATGTTAGCATATTTACCAATATATAAAAAATTGGCAGAAGAAACTATGACTAAGATAATAACAAATAATGCACCTGTCACTGAGTGGGATAAAATGGTTGATGAATGGAATGAATTAGGTGGCAATGAAATTACTCAAGAGGTACAAGAAGCATTAAAATAAACCATTGAAGTTAGTCTTATAAATATGCAGAGAGAAATCAAATTCTCTGCATATTTATTATAAGGTAATTATTATATAGGAGGTAGTACATTTGATAGGACAAAAAATTAATGCAGATAAATCCTCTCGTAAATCAAATTATTCTCAAAGTAAATTCAAAAGACAATTGCCATTACACCTGATGATATTTATTCCAGTGATACTAGTAATTATATATTGTTATGGTCCTATGCTAGGTATATTAATAGCATTCCAAGATTATGTACCATCTACTAAAGGTTTCTTTTACTCACTTATCAATGGTAAATGGATAGGACTTGATATGTTTAAATATATATTCAAGATGCCAGATTTTCCATCAATAGTTTGGAACACTTTTTTTATTGCCTCAATGAAAATAATTGCTAAGATAATATTTCCTTTGATATTTGCTCTTTTACTTAATGAAGTCAAAAAAAGCTGGTTCAAGAAATCTGTTCAAACAATAACATTTTTACCTTATTTTTTATCATGGGTAATATTAGGCGGAATGTTATTAGAGATATTTTCACCTCGTACAGGTATTGTAAATCAAATAATTGGATGCTTTGGGATAGAAGCTAAATATTTCTTTGGTAATCCAAAAACATTTCCTTATATGCTTGTACTAACTGATCTTTGGAAGGATATTGGTTTTAATACAATAATATTACTTGCAGCGTTAACATCAATAAACCCAACATTGTATGAAGCTGCAGCAATTGATGGAGCAGGGCGATTAAAGCAGACTATACATATAACTCTTCCTGGTATTTCAAGCATTGTTGTGTTAATTGCCATATTGGGATTAGGAAATATTATGAATGCTGGTTTTGATCAAATATTCGTTTTATATGGTCCTTCGGTTTATTCTAGTGGTGATATCGTTGATACTTATACATACAGAATGGGAATAAATAATGGACAATTCTCTTTAGCAACTGCGGTAGGATTATTTAAATCAGTAGTATCATTTGTGATGTTGACAATTTCTTACTGGATTGCAAACAAATACAGTGATTACAGAATATTTTAAAGGGGGTAATGCTGTGAAGAAAAATACTAAACATGATATATTGATGGGAAATTCTACTTCTCGTAAAGTATTTGTAACTATAAATACAATAATTTTGATACTTATCACTTTTATTACTATACTTCCAATTATACATATCGTATCATTGTCTTTTAGTTCGACTCAAGCGGCAGAAAGTGGTCTTGTAGGGTTACTTCCTGTTCAGTTTTCATTTAAGGCATATGAATCAATATTGGGCAAAACCAGTTTTTATAAAGCATTGATAATTTCTGTAAAACGTGTGCTTATAGGGGTACCATTTAGTTTGTTGTGTACAATTTTAGTAGCTTATCCATTATCAAAAGAAAAAAATAAATTCTCGGCAAGAAAGATATATGTTTGGTTTTTTATTATCACAATGTTGTTTAATGGAGGTTTGATACCGACTTATATAATTGTTAAGTCAACTGGAATAATGAATAAGATTTGGGCATTAATACTTCCCAGTGCAGTATCAGTTTTTAATATATTGATATTGATGAATTTTTTTAGAGAATTGCCAAAAGAATTAGAAGAAGCAGCGTTGATTGACGGTGCAGGTCATATGTCTATACTTACTAAAATATACTTGCCTCTTGCAAAACCTGCACTTGCTACATTAGTATTGTTCATATTCGTATTTCATTGGAATTCATGGTTTGATGGTTTAATGTATATCAATAAGATAGAAAGGATACCACTTCAAACTTATCTGCAACAAGTATTGACTATGCCAGACACAAGATTTATGTCTGTTGATCAATTACAAGAATTAGGTAATGCCAGTAGAAGAACCAATAATGCTGCACAGATAATTATATCTACCATACCAATATTGATTATATATCCATTTTTACAAAAATATTATACTACAGGACTGGTTTTGGGTAGTGTAAAATCATAAATACAGAAACAAAATAATATAGTAATATTTTTAAAGGGGCTTATAATAGCCCCTATTTTACTTTCATTGAAAAGTTACCTTAGAAGATTTGAGAGAGATTAATTTCTAGCCCATCAAATATGTTTGACTTATATACATCGGTTTTATCGATTGTATTACATTTTTGGACTTGCTTATTATTGAAATTCCATTGAATCACATTTTCATTTTTAGTGTCAAAGATTAAATACTCTTTTATACCGGATTGAAGATAAAGATTAAGCTTTTTGACTAAATCATTATTTCTTGTAGATGGAGAGGTCACCTCAACAATCAAATTAGGTATTCCAAAATATCTTTCACCTCGTATATTTTCATGATCACACATAACAAATATATCTGGTTGAACAATATCTTTTGTAGTAGAATTATTAAAATATATATCATAAGGTCCTACATAAGGTTTGCATTTTTTATCTTTGAAATAAGTGTGAAATTCTCCGATTATACAGGAAATAATATGTTGGTGGGTATGACTAGGCGGAATCAATTGATATACAATTCCATCAAGATATTCAAATCTCCCATCAGTATTTTTATAAACTTCAATAAATTCATCATATGTTACTTCAGAGTTATCATATACATAGTCTCCGCTACTATCTTTTATTATATCTCTATACTTGGAATATTTAATAAGTTTTGCAACGGGTTTTTTATTTCTTGTAATCACTATGTCTTCTTTTTGTACTAAGTCAAGATATTTGCCAAAATTAGTTTTGATATCTGTAGAATTAACTATCATTATAAACACTCCTAATTATAAATATTATTTTATTTAATTATATAACACTCAGTTAAATTAATCAATATATACTTATTTATTAATCAATAGTATTTTAATAATTAATTATAATGAAGATAATAGAAATATATATATTTATTCAATTATATAATAATTAATTAAAATGTTATGTAAAATACTTGATAAAAATGATATAATCTAAGTAATATCAATTTATATTAGGAGAAGGATTTATTATGATAAAACAAGTCGATTTATGGAAAATGGAGTTGGATGTAATACCAAAATATCTTTTTTTACGAGATATAGCAAAACAAAAAAAAAAAAATATAGAATTAATTTCTTTAAAACAATCAGTCATGAAAAGTAAATGGGTCAATAATATCGGTAAGCACCAATTGAGTGATGGTTCTTGGGGACCTTTTCATAGTATGAGTCAAAGCATTAATGCGAAAATGACTACAGAACAGGCCTTAAGAAGATTAGTTATACTTGGTCTGGATTCTACTGATGAACCAATGAAAAAAGCGGTAGAATATATGGAAAAACATTTACTTGGAGAATTGGAATTAAGAGATAGAGTAGAAAAGAAACACAATTGGAGATTATTCACACATCTAATTGTAGCTACATGGTTAAGAACTTTAGATTCTAAAAATGTGCTTGCATTAGAAATTGCTAAAGATTGGGCTGATGTCATTATTAGAGCATTTTCATCAGGCACATATGATCTTAGTGACTATAAAGAAGCTTATTATGATATTCATAAGGTTTCTAAAGATAAATATATGTTGAATTTTACAAATTTCTATATTGTTTCACTATTGCCAGGATTACTGCCTAAAGAAATAGAATTAAAATTTATTGATTATATGATGAACAATAAACAAGGTATATATTATATTTACGATAAGCCTCTTAATAGCCTACCAGACAACTTTGACTCTAGACAAGCCAGTAGATATATTAATGCGTATGAATTATTAAGTAACTATACATTTGCTAAAATAAAATTGACAAGTTTCAAAAGATGGTTATTAAATAATATTCAAGAAGATGGTTTGTGGGATATGGGGCAGACTTCAAAAGATAATATGCAGTTTCCATTATCAGAATCATGGCGTAAATCATTAAATAGAAAAATTGATTGTACTCTAAGATTGCAAAGATTATTATATAAAATATAGCTTATATAAAAGGAATTCACTTATATTATTTGAATTATAATAAAGAGCTCCTTTATAACTGTTGAAATAATATCCATAATCAAATATAATATAAGTGATTTATGGATTTGGAGGAAAACTAGAAATGATAGATACAGAAAAACGATTATACTATAGATATTCTGATTATCTGAAGAATAAATATGGTGAAAAAGTATATAAATTACCGATTAACATGGATTTAACTTGTCCTAATAGGGATGGATGTATTGGATATAATGGCTGCATATTTTGTAGTGAAGTAGGCACTGGATTTGAGAGTTTATCTAATACAATGACAGTTGGCAATCAGATTAAAAAGAATATGTCATATATAGAAAAGAGATATAAAGCAAAAAAATTCATTGCATATTTTCAGAACTTTACTAACACATATATGCCCTTAGTAGATTTTGAAAATGCTGTAACAGAGGCTATAGCAGATAGAATAGTAGAAATAGCTATTTCTACTAGACCGGATTGCATTAATGATAAATATTTAGAATTACTTCAAAATATTAAGCGCAAATATCATGTTAATATAACAATAGAATTGGGTTTACAGAGTGTTAACTATTATACGCTTGACAAAATAAATAGAGGTCACTCATTAGCAGAATTTATTGATGCAGTATTAAGAATTAAGAAATACGATTTTGATATATGCACGCATATGATTTTGAATTTACCATGGGATGATGATAGAGATGTAGTAGAAGGTGCTAAGATATTAACAGTACTTGGAGTTAATCAGATTAAGCTTCATTCATTGTATATAGCTAAGAACACAGAACTAGAAAGACTATATAATGAAAATAAAATAACAATTAATTCAAAAGAAGATTATGTTGGAAAGGTTGTTGCATTCTTAGAATACACTGATCCTGATATTGCGATTCAGCGATTAGCAAGTAGAGCACCACAAGAAGATACTGTATTCTGTAATTGGAATACAAGTTGGTGGAAGATAAAAGATGAAATAGAAAATAAAATGATAGAAAATAATACTTATCAAGGTAGATTATGTACTTATCAAAATGGAATAGCATTAAGTAAAAAATTTAGTAAATAAGTAAATCTGATTATATGAATAGGACTTGCATTAAAGTGAAAAATTGGTGTATTATTAAGAGATAGATAATTATTTACTTTAATGACTTCATTCATTTTGATAAGAGGTGTTAAATTGGAGCAAAACAGAAGAAAACAAGTACAAAAAAATAGATCGAGGCGACCAAAGAGAAAAGCACCTAAAAATAAGGGATTAGGGATTGGTACATTTTTTTATCTCCTAATATTTTTCTACTTAATATATAATATCATTTCATTTTTAATTAGTAATGATGTTAATTATGTCTCTGCGGAAAAAGGTAGTATCTATAGCGATGAATTATTTGATGGAATAATACTTAGAAATGAAACGGTTATCAAAAGTACTTCAAATGGGATAGCTAGTTATTATGTACCAGAGGGTAATAAGATAAATATAGATAGTATCGTATGTATGATAGATTCTAATGGAAATTATACAGCTGAAATTAAAAAAGATCTTAATTACATAAATGACAAATTAGCTTATGCAAATAATTGTAATTTACATGAAGACATTAAGAAAAATTTATATACATACACCATGAATTATGATAATGATGCTTTTGGTAATGTTTATGAGTTTAAAGCTAATCTTAATGATACAGTATCTAATATTACTCAATCGCTCTATATTCATGATCAGATAGATCTAGATACAGTGCGTAGCAAAGAATTGTTAGAATCACAGATCAATAATAATGTTAGTGTAATAAAAGCAATAAAAAGTGGCGTTATTTCATATAAGATTGATGGTTACGAAGACTTTAACATTGATAATCTTGATGCTAAGGCGTTATTTGAATTTAAGAATGAAGGAGAAATATGCACGTACAAACAGGAGAGCGTTGAACAAGAGTCACCTTTATTTAAATTAGTAGATAATGATAAGTGGTATATTGTATGTGAGATGAAAGATGATTTAACTGATTTCATTCAAGGGAAAGATAATATATTTATTAATATTATAGAGAAAGATGTAACGATTAAAACTAAGGTATTCAATATAATTGATAATAACAAAAAGGAATATCTTATATTGGAGATAGACAGATATTTTGATCTTATTAAAAGTAGGAAAATCAAATTTCAAATAGTATATGAACAATATGATGGAATAAAAATTCCAAAGACTGCAGTAACTGAAAAAGATTTTGTGAAAATTCCAAAGTCATGTATTGCTAAAAAAGGTAATAATGAAGGGGTATTAAAGAAAACATATGGTGAAAGTTTTGTTGGTGGAGAAAGTGTTGAATTTGTTAAAATAGGTTTTAATCATATTGAGGATGATAATTATTATATACCTGTGAGCGAAGAAGGTCTTCAGTTAAATGATATCTTAGTTGATTCTACAGACAATAATTATACTATTACTGATAAAAAATCTCTAAAAGGAGTATATATCATAAATAAAGGGTATACGAATTTTAAATTGATTGATGAAATCTATGCTGCAGATAGCTATATAATAGTTGAAACCAACACACCTTATGGAATTAGAATATATGACAGGGTTATAGCTGATGCTAGTACTGCAAAAGAGGATGAAATTTTATATTGATTTATAAATTACTAATATAGTAAAATTGTATTAGTCAATAATATTATTTTGTATAGCAATAGATGAAAGGAAGACGGTTACATGGAAAATATAAAAGATAATATTAAGATTGTTCTTGATAATATTGAAAAAGCTGCAAATAAAGTAGGTAGGCAAAAAGAAGAGATAACATTAATAGCTGTATCAAAAACAAAGCCTTTAGAATGTGTTGAAGAGGCACTAAAAAATAATTTAATCAATATGGGAGAAAATAAAGTACAGGAAATAAGGCAAAAATACGATGCATTAGGTAACACAGTGAATTGGCATATGATTGGTCATCTGCAAACTAATAAAGTTAAATATATAGTTGATAAAGTGAGTTTAATTCATTCTGTAGATTCTTTGAAATTAGCTGAAAAGATTAATGCAGAAGCTATAAAAATTAATAAAACATTAAATATACTTATTCAGCTAAATGTTGCACATGAAGACACTAAATTCGGTTTAATGACACAGGAAGTAACTGATTTCATAGTAGCCGTTAGCAAATTATCAAACGTAAGAATAAAAGGCTTGATGACAATAGCTCCTTATGTAATTGATAGTGAAGATAATAGACATATTTTTAGAGAAATTAAGCAATTAGCTGTTGACATAAAAAGGAAAAACATTGATAATGTTAATATGGATATCTTGTCAATGGGGATGACAAATGATTATATGGTTGCCATTGAAGAAGGTTCAACTATGGTTAGAGTAGGGACAGGCATATTTGGCAAAAGAGATTATAATAAGAGGTGATATAGAATGGCAAAATTTATTGATAAGATGATGGATATGATGAAATTAAATGATTATGATGATTATGATGAAGACTATGATTATGAAGATGAAAAAGAAGAACTAGACACTACATCAAATGTTTCTGATCTTAAACATATTAAAGGTTATTCAAAGAAGAAAAGTAATGCTACAAATATTGTTAATTTTCAAACTAATGTTCAAATGGAAGTGGTTGTTATTCAACCAGAAACATATGATGAAGCTCAAGACATATGTGATCATATTAAATCAAAAAAACCAGTTATAATTAATTTGGACAAGATTGATAGAAATATAGCTCAGAGGATAATGGATTTTATTAGTGGATCTTGTTATACACTAAACGGTGATTTACAAAGAGTTACAAATAACATATTTTTAATAGCACCTGAAAATGTTGATATAGCTGGTGATTTTAGAGAAGAACTAAAGTCTAACGGGATTATTTTACCTTGGAAAAGTGAACAATAAATATTCACTTAAAATAGACGGATTAAGGAGTGAATTCCATGTATTACGCATTAAGAACTATAGAGTTATTTTTGTATGCTTTAGAAATACTGATTTTAGTAAGAGTACTATTATCATGGGTTCCAAGAGCATATAATAATCCCTTCGCAAAATTTGTAATTCAAATAACTGAACCAATTTTAGCTCCAATTAAAAAACTTATTGAGAAATCAATCTTCGGTGGAAAAGGGAATGTTTTAGATTTTTCACCTTTGATTGCGTTTTTATTACTTAGAATATTACAATCTCTAGTAAATACCTTAATGAAGTAGGTTATTCTTATGTTAGCTAAAAATGAAGAAACTTTAATTGTTAATAAAATTATTGATAAAGGTAAACTTGCATCATTAAGGCAAATTAATATGTTTACAGATTTCTTGAACATTCATGAGCAAAGCTTATTTATTTCTAACAGAAATCAATTATCAGAAATTAATCATATTTTTTATGGTGGTTATGATTATAGCGAAAGAAAAATTATAGCATTTTATCCAGAATATATTGAAAATGATAATATCAACTATCCTATAGAATTATTGGAAATCTCTCCTAAGAATCAGAAGTTTTCCAATAATTTGACTCACCGTGATTTTTTAGGTGCCATACTGAATCTTGGTATCACAAGAACTAAAATAGGAGATATAATAGTCAAAGATAATTTTGCAATTGTATTTGTTATAAAACCAGTATCTGATTTTATAATATCTAATTTAGAAAAAGTGAAGCAAACAGTAGTTGATATAAAAAAAATACATGTTCTACCCCAAGAAATATTGACTCCAAGTTTTCAACAAATAAAAGGAACAGTTTCATCTATTAGATTGGATTCTTTGGTTTCATTAGCTTTCCCCTTATCTAGAGGCAAAGCATTAGCATTAATAAAGAATAAAAATGTTTATGTAAATAGTAAATTGATCTTATCTCCTTCTTATAATTTATCACAGGGAGATATAGTGTCTGTTAGGGGTATTGGTAAATTCTTATTCTATGATATAGGTAGCAGAACTAAAAAAGATAGGATTTATATTGAACTAAAAAGATATACTTAGGAGGAATGATATGTTAACACCTTTAGACATTGAGGGGAAAAGTTTTAAAAAATCATTATTTGGTTATTCTCCAGCTGAAGTAAAAAACGCACTAGCAGAAATTTTGACAGATTATGAAAAAATGTACAAAGAAAATATTGAATTAAAGGATAAAGTTAACTTATTAAATGAAGGAATAAAGTATTATAAAACTATTGAGGAAACCCTTAAAAATACTTTATTGCTAGCTGAGAAAACTGCTGAAGAAACCAAATCCAATGCTCATAAAAGAGCTGAAATAATTGAAAAAGAAGCTGAAGTCAAGGCTCAAACAATAGTTGAAGACGCTAGAACTGAAGTTTATAGAATAAGTCAAAAAAAAGAGGAACTTATTCAGCAGTACAATGCATCTAAAATACAAATTAGACAATTTCTAAAAGCGCAGCTTGAATTGACTAATAGTAATACTTTAGAAAACAGACCAATTGATATTGAAGCTATTATTGCTAAGACTTCTATAGAAGAAGCCGCTGCAACTGAAATAAATGATATATCAATAAATCAAATAGATAATGAATAAGAAAAAGTATGTTTTTATAGTAAATTTAACTTTCTTATGCTAAAATAAAGTTCGAGAGGCTGTCCTCTAGGACTTTTCTTTTAATCAATATGAAGTTTAACTTTCTACATAATCTACTAATATTGCACTATCATCATGGTGTAAAAAAAAGGAATGACTAAAATTATGAAACAAATTAAAGTGAAAACAACAACAAATAACTATAATATTATCATTAGTAATAATTTTGATTCGCTACAAGATCACCTTTCAAATGTTGGTATGAATAATAAGAAGGTATGCATAATAACAGATGATAATGTCAGTAAATTATATTTAGATGAGGTATGTAATATATTATCTAAAATAACTGATAAGTTATCTTTTATAATAATTCCACATGGTGAAGCTAATAAGAATCTAGAAACAATTAATACGATATATAAGAAAATGATACAAGAAAAGCTTGATAGAGAATCTTATCTAATCGCTCTTGGTGGTGGTGTTACGGGTGATATGGTTGGATATGCCTCAGCCACTTATATGCGAGGTAATAACTTTATTCAGATACCAACAACTTTACTTTCCCAAGTAGATAGTAGTATCGGGGGTAAGACAGGAGTAGATTTTGATGGCTATAAAAATATTATTGGTGCGTTCCATCAGCCTAAATTAGTATACATTAATACTAATACATTGTTAACATTACCTAAGAGAGAAATAAGTGCTGGGATGGGTGAAATTATAAAACATGGACTGATAGCCAGTAAAGAATATTTTAATTTTATTAAAGCAAATAGTTCAAGAATAATGAATCTAGACCATGGAATTATGGAACAACTTATATATGAATCTTGTGTTATAAAAAGTGATGTTGTTTCAATGGATGAAAAAGAAAAAGGGATTAGGGCTACTCTTAATTTTGGTCATACAATTGGTCATGCTGTTGAGAGATTATTTGATTTTAATCTGTTGCATGGTGAATGTGTGGCTCTAGGCATGGTATCAGCAGCATTTCTATCTTATTTATTAAATCAGATAGATAGTAACGAATTAGATGATATAAAATCTTGTATACAAAGTTTTGAATTACCAATAAAAATAGATAAGTTAGATGAACATACAATATTTGATGAATTATATCATGACAAAAAAACTAAAAACAATGAATTGAATTTTATACTACTGGATGGAATAGGATCATGTGAAATTAGAAATGATCTTGACAAAGAAGCAATAATTAAAGCAATTAAATATATTATATAAGGAGATATATAATGATAGTAATGTCCATAAGTGTTTTATTACTTATAGCTTTAGACCAATTAACAAAGTATTTAACAGTGGTGAATATTTCTGAAGGAACATATATCCCAATACTAAATGATATCTTTGGTTTAACTTACGTAAAAAACCCAGGAGCAGCATTTGGTATGTTACAAGAACAAATCTGGTTGTTTATAATATTTACGACAATCATTCTAATCGGTATATTTTATTTTTATAACAAAATACCAAAAAGCAAAAAATATTATCCTATTAGATTTACTATGATTTTATTTATAGCTGGAGCTATTGGTAATTTTGCAGATAGAATTAGATTAAAATATGTTGTTGACATGTTATATTTTAAGTTAATAGATTTTCCAGTATTTAATATGGCTGACTGCTATGTAGTTGTTGGTGCTATTTTATTAATAGCATTGATGATTTTTAAATACAAAGATGAAGATTTTGCTTTTATGAAGAGGAGTAATAAATAATGAACAGTTATACATTTTTGATTCAAATAGAAGATGTTGGAATAAGAATAGATAAATATTTAACAGATAGGTTGCCAGAGTATTCTAGGTCATTTATCCAAAAATTAATAAAAGAAAATAATCTTACTGTAAATAATAATGTGATAAAATCAAATTATAAATTAAGATTAGAAGATGAAATAATAATTGTTATACCTGAACCGAAAGAGCTTGATATTGTTGCAGAGAATATACCTCTTGATATTGTATATGAAGATAAAGATGTAATACTAGTTAATAAACCTCAAGGTATGGTTGTTCATCCTGCGCCAGGTCATTATACAGGAACGTTGGTTAACGCTATCATGTACCATTGCAAAGAAGACTTGTCAGGAATTAATGGAGTAATGAGACCTGGCATAGTTCATCGTATAGACAAAGATACATCAGGTGTGCTCATAGTATGTAAGAATGATAATGCTCACGAAAGTATAGCTAAACAATTAAAAGAGCATACAATAACTAGAAAATATAATGCGATAGTTTATAATAATGTAAAAGAAGATGAAGGTATAATCAATGAGCCTGTAGGTCGCCATCAAGTTAATCGTAAAAGAATGGCGATTAATCCTATTAGTGGAAAAGAAGCAATAACACATTACAGAGTTATTGAAAGGATTAACCATTTTACTTATGTTGAGTTACAACTTGAAACTGGAAGAACCCACCAGATTAGAGTTCATATGACAAATATAAATCATCCTTTATTGGGTGATCCAGTTTATGGACCTAAAAGTGATAGGTTCAAACTAAAAGGACAAGCTCTACATGCTAGAGTATTAGGGTTTGTACATCCTACTACCAAAGAGTATATGGAATTTGAAGCTCCTTTACCAAATTATTTTACTAGTTTATTAAAAAAAATAAGAAATATGTAGTTGTGAATATGAGAGGAAAGAATAATTAATGAAAATAACAAGCAACAATAAATACGAGGATTGCGATTTCAATGATATAAATTTGGAGTTCTTGGACATACATAAATCTTCGTTCACTAATTGTACTTTTAGAAATGCTAAATTAGATGAATCAATTATCAAGAGTTGTGAATTCATAAAATGTGATTTTAAATCTTCAAGACTTAATGTATCAGATATAAAGAATTCTGCATTTCTAAATTGTAAGTTTGGTTTTGCTGATTTATTCGGAGCTAAATTTACTGATTGTAAAATGGTAGGTTCTACATTTGATGAATCTAATTTATTGGGGGTGGTTATAGTTAGAGGTGATTTTTCATATACCAACCTGAAATTTCATGATTTCAAAGGATTGGATCTTAGTGAAGTTAATTTAACTAGAGCTGATCTGACTGGATGTAATTTGGAAAAAGTTATATTCAATGGAGCAAAGCTAAGTTATACTAATTTACATAAAGCTAAATTAAAGGGTTGTGATTTCAGAGAAGCAATTATTGAAGGAATAAATCTATCAGAACTAGATTTACATAATGTAAAACTGGATATAGCAGGGTGTATGTTATTAGCTACCTCTTTTGGTGCGAAAGTGGAATAAAGATGTGTAATATTTTATGAAGGTCGAAAATGTCAATTTACGAGTTGATGTTTTTTTGACTTTATATATATCATCATATCTTGTAAAATATACGAACTCGACACAGTTAAATATACGAACTCATTTATTATGTAGCATATTTACAATATAAGAATAAGTCTTAACCCTAGTAAATATGCTGTTTTTAGATATTTTATTGAAGTTCTTATATTATTTACTATATGAACAGCATCATATAACAATGTAAAATTAAAATGGATATGATAATACCCCTTGGCATACGAATGGTTTACCATAAATATATTATGTAAACAAGAACTGATATTTACAAATAAAGGAGAAATAAATTATGAATCTTGAACCTAATATTATTGATATGACAATGATAATAGAAAAATACATTAACCATCTAAAAATAAATAGACTTTCTAATGCTACTATTAAAAATTATAAAGTCACGCTTAATCAATTCATAAATTTTATAATAGAAAATAGAGGAACACAGTATATTGAAGAAGATAATATAAAAAAAGTTGTAGATAGTTTTTTAGAAGAAATTGATAAAGATGAATATAATTATCAGACAAGAAGTATTAATGCAAAAAGAAATACATTAACGGGTTTGTTCAAGTTTGCTAATGAAGAAGAACTAGTTCATATTAGTGTAACTCATAAATTAAAATCTCTTAAAGTCGATGCTACCAGAGAAAAACCTATACTTAGTAAAGATGAAATCAATAAGATTTTAAGATTTTTAGAAAATGATGTAAGTATTGAAACTAGAAAAGAATACGATATATTAGAAGATAAATATAATAATACATATTATAAAATCAGAAATAGATTTTTGTTCAACTTATTTTTATATACTGGACTAAGAATTTCTGAAACTGCAAAAGTTATGTGGGATGATATTAACCTTGAAAGTAAATTACTAACTGTAACGGGTAAAGGAAATAAAACTAGATGGATTCCATTAAATAGCAAACTGATGTTTGAATATTTCAAATACAAAACGGCTATAGAACGCATAGAAAAATCAGCTGCTAGAGAAAACATTAAGTTGAACAGATTAATTTATAAAAGCGTATATTTATTTCCTTCTCTTTATAAAACGGATGATGATTTACCTATTTCTACTAGAAGGATTACTATAATAATAAAGGATTTATTAGAAAGAGCAGAAATTAATACTAAAAGAAATAATAATAAAAAGATAACGCCTCATAGCTTGAGACATACTTTTGCAACTTATCTATTAGATAGTGGGGTACCCGTAAGAATTGTCAGCGATATTCTTGGACATAGTCGAACAAGTACTACATTTGATAATTATATTCAAATTATTAATAAAAACAGAATGTTTGATGAAATCGAAAAATTAATATATTAATATATGCGTCCGTTGGTTTACCATAATAATATTATGTCAACCATAATTATATACTAATAGAAATAACTAAATATTTAAATAGGAGGTAATTGTTATGGAAGAACATATCCTTAAATTAAAACATTGTGAATTGTTTAGTGAGTTTACTGTACAAGAGATAGAATTCTTACTAAAAGATATTAACTATAATATAAAAAAATATAGTAAAGATGAAATAATTGCTTTAGAAGGTGAAGAAGCAAATGAAGTAGGGATTGTTTTATCTGGGACATTAACAATAAATAAGTTATACCAAGATGGAAAACAAATGAATGTAAGACAAATGTTATCTGGTCACCTTCTTGGGTTTGCGCTTGTGTTCTCAGAATCAAAATATTTTCCAAGTACACTTATTGCGGGTGGAGATACTACAATTATCTTTATAAATCATAAAGATATTATTGACTTGTGTTTTACAAATAAAATATTCTTGAGTAATTATTTGAAGATAATTTCCGATCAACTAGTGTATCTTAGCGATAAAATAAAACTTATTAATTATAGTACTATCAGAAAAAAAGTTATTAATTATTTATTAAAAGAATATAATAATCAAAAAAATCTATTGATTAAATTATCTGTTTCTAGGAAAGAAATGGCAGAGACGCTGGGAGTTTCTAGACCTGCTTTATCCAATGAAATGATTAACATGAAAAAAGATGGGTTGATTAAATATGATAATAACATAATAGAAATACTTGACATCATAAAATTAAAAAGTGACCTATAGCTTTAATCAAGAGTTCCTTATGATTAATGAATGAAGCTAAAATATTACAGCCCTTTAGAAAATATTCTGAAGAGCTGTAATATTTATTACGGTTATTTGTAATAAAAACCATTATACTTCTTATTATATAATCATAAGGGAGTGAACATAAATGACAACTATTATTCTGTTTATTATTGCTATAGGTGCTCTTATCATATCTTTATTCAAAGATAGACTAAAAACATTGAATTCCATAAAAAGTGCAAAAGGTATGATGAAAGGTATGCTATCTGATATAATAGGTGTTTTACTGTTAATCGGACTTATTTTATCTCTTGTACCACCAGAAAAAATTGAAAGTTTAATAGGAAATGGTAGTGGCTTTTTTGCAACAATAGGTGCTGCTCTAGTTGGTACAATAACTTTAATTCCAGCATTTGTAGCTTTTCCTCTTATTGGGTCACTTAAGGCTAATGGAGCAGGTATAATTACTTTGACAGCTTTTTTAACTACATTGACTATGGTAGGATTCGTTACATTTCCCCTAGAAAGTAAAACATTTGGTAGAAAATTTGCTGTTAAAAGAAATCTACTGAGCTTTATTTTTGCAATAATAATCGCTGTAGGTCTGGGGGTAATATTATGATAAAAAAACTTTTAAACCATAAGATATTATTAATAGCTATTATTGGTTATGCCTGTGTGTTTACCATTAATAGTGAAGTCGGAATAAGAGCATTAAAAGAAAGCAAGTATTATTTTTTGGAAATGATTCAGATACTACCGCCCATATTCATATTAACATCTCTTATTCAGACTTGGGTTCCAACCAAAGTTATTATGGATAATTTTGGAAATGGTTCTGGAATAAAAGGTAAAGTAATTTCATTTGCTATTGGTTCGTTGTCAGCTGGCCCTATTTATGCAGCATTTCCGGTATGTAAAACACTGGTTAAAAAAGGGGCGAGTATTGATAATATTGTTATAATACTTAGTTCTTGGGCTGTAATTAAACTGCCAATGCTTATTAATGAAGCGAAATTCATGGGTATCAATTATATGATTGTTAGATGGATATTAACACTAATTGCAATAATCATTATGGCTAGAATCATGAAATTATGGACAGGAAATGATGATATAAGTGCCAAGGAAGAAGAACATAATGAAGAGATTATTATAGATAAAAATATATGTGTATTATGCGGAAACTGTGCAAGGAAATATCCTGACATTTATATTAAGAAAAATAAGGAAATAATTATTGAAAAAGCCTCGTTGAAAACATTGAACAATGATGAAATTGAAGAATTAAAATCATGCTGTCCTTTCGGAGCAATTCAATAAAAGGTAGAGATTGATATGCTTCACCAGCTAAAATAATAATAGAATCCGTTTCAGAAGCTTTAAATTTAGCATAATCTAAATTAAAGCTTTTTTCTATTATTTATAATTGTATATCTATATATTCAAATATTTATAAAAAAACCTTTCATATAAATTAATATATATGTATAATATAGAAAGGTAGATATATACATAAAAAGGCGTATACTATAAAGTATTTAATAAAGTGAGTTACTTTCATTTATGCCCCTAAACAAGGAGTGAAACAATGCTTGAATTAAACAAAGAATTAATGGAATTAATAACAGTTAATAAACTAGGGAAAAACTTATTATCTGGGAATTTTGGTATAGAAAAAGAAAATATACGAGTTAATCATGATGGAAAGTTAGCAATAACACCACATCCTGAATTGTTTGGAGATAAATTAGAGAACCCTTATGTTACTACAGATTTTTCAGAAAGCCAGGTTGAGATGATAACGCCAACCGTTGATTCATTAGAAGAGGTATACAGCTTTCTGGAAACTCTACAAAACATGGTATCATTAAGCTTGGAAGATGAATTATTATGGCCACAAAGTTTGCCACCTATTTTGCCTGCAGAAAAAGATATACCATTGGCTAATTACAATACAGATGAAATACTTATTAAAGACAATGCCAATCTTTATCGAGAATATTTAGCTAATAAATATGGTAGGAAAAAACAAATGATTTCTGGTATACATTATAATTTTTCCTTTAAAGATAGTTTTCTGAATAAGTTATATGAAAATACTTCCAAGGATACGACATTCAGGGAATTCAAAGATACATTATACATGAAAATGGTACGTAACATAACAAAGTATAGTTGGTTCATCATTAGATTATTAGGTAGTAGTCCAGCTATTCATGAATCATATATTGATTATTGTAAAAAATGTTCAAAATTAGGTAAGCTAGATAACTCTGAATGCGATTTTACAGCATCTATAAGAAACGGAAAATGTGGATACAATAATATTGACAATTTTTATATAACTCTAGATAGCTTGGACGATTATATAGAAGGGCTTCGAAAGCTGATTGATTCTGGAAATTTGATTAGTTCAAAAGAATATTACAGTGTAATACGTCCTAAGAGCAATAAAGGTAATTTAAGTGCTTTAGAAGAGCATGGTATAGATTATCTGGAACTTCGTTTATTGGATATTAATCCTTTATTTAAATTAGGAATCAGTATGGATGATTTATATTTGATACATTTATTTATGATATTCGCAGTATTGGTAGATGATGATTATATGGATGAAATATTGTTCAATGATTCTATCAAGAACAATCAGAAAGTAGCAGATAAAGGTAGAAAGAAACATCTTGAAATTATTTATAAAGGGCAAAAAACATCTGTAGAATCTCTATCATTAGAGGTTATCAGTACATTAAGGGAAATAATTGCACTAATGGATACAAAAAAAGATTTTCTCAATGGTATTATTGATAAGTATGAAGAGATGATATTAGAGCATGAAAAACTATATTCAAGTATATTGTCCGGGCAGATAAAACAACAAGGTTTCATAAAATTTCATTTAGATAAAGCGATTAAGTATTTAGAAAATAGTAAATCACAAAAATTCAATTTTATTGGATACGAAGATATGGAACTCTCTACTCAGATTTTGATGTTAGATTCAATAAAAAGGGGAGTTAAGGTTAATATATTAGATCGAAATGAAAACTTTATAGAATTATCTTATAGAGGAAAAAAAGAATACGTAAAACAAGCAACAAAAACATCTAAAGACACTTATAGTACTGTATTGATTATGGAGAATAAATTAGTTACTAAAAAGATTCTTGAAAAATCAGGAATAATAGTGCCTGGAGGAGATGTATACACTAATATTGAAAAAGCCATAGACGATTATTATAAGTATAAAGATAAAAATATAGTTATAAAACCTAACTCAACCAATTTTGGTATTGGTATAACGATTTTTAAAAGTATATTTACGGAACAAGACTATGAGACAGCACTAAAACTAGCATTAGAAAAGGATAGTACAATTTTAGTAGAAGAATTTATTGAAGGTAAAGAATATAGAGTTTTCGTAATTGATAATGAAGTTGTTGGAGTACTTAGAAGAGTTCCTGCTAATGTAATCGGAGATAGTAAAAGTTCTATAAGGGAATTAGTCGCCCAAAAGAATACAGATCCTCTAAGAGGCAAAGGATATAGAAAACCTCTTGAGAAAATTAAATTGGATATCTCAGAAAAAATGTTTTTAGCTCAACAAGAACTAGACTTTGATTCTATTTTAGAAAATAATCAAATTGTGTATCTAAGAGAGAATTCAAACATTAGTACAGGTGGTGATAGCATTGATTATACAGATGATATCTCTCATTCTCTCAAGGCAATAGCAGTAGATGCTGCAAAAGCAGTTGGTGCTTCTATAGTGGGAGTAGATTTGATAACCCAAGACATCACTGGAGATGCTAATGATAATTATGGAATTATTGAATTGAATTTTAATCCTGCTATTCATATTCATTGTTACCCATATATCGGTGAAAATAGAAAATTAGGTGAGAAAATATTAGATTTATTAGGTTTCTATACTACTGACAATTAATTTAATTGAATTACTATAAAACATTAAAATATCAAATAAATAAAATCGCAAAAAACAATATATGACATTGTTTTTTGCGATTTTTTATATAATAATTAATCGGGAATACGTATTGACACTAATTTCATTAGAATATATAATTATTTTAAGTGTGTAATTAATATCATACATCTTTAATTATTAATTTATGACTATTATTTTTACTCTGTACTTAATGATTAAAAATCGTAATATACATAGGAGGAACAATCTATGAAGAAAAGAATACTCTACATAATAACAACAGTGATAATAATTATTTTAGGTTTATTATCAAGAGAAATTAAAGGAATCCCATTATTTATGGGTGATATTTTTTGGGCTATGATGGTATTTTTTATACTAGCAATTATTTTCTATAATAAAAACTCTTTTTTCTTATTCAGCTTGAGTATAATTATTACATATATAATAGAAGTTACCCAATTGTATCATAGACCTTGGATTGATAATTTTCGTAGAACAAGTATAGGACATATTTTATTAGGTCAAGGTTTTTTGTGGTCAGATTTAGCAGCATATCTAGTAGGAATCATTATAGGATATTTTATTAAAAAAGTAATAGATAATAAAATGGAAGAATCATATAGTTAAGATTATATCATGGATTAATGTATATTTTTCACTTAATGCTTAATAATATTATTATTAAACATGAAAGGGCATGATAATATGAATGTTGGAAGGGCTCAGGAAATATTCGGCTCAAAAGGAGTAATAGATGTAAATTATAATGGTTGTTCTGTGTGGATAAAAAATATTAATCCAGAAGAACAAACAGCTGAAATAGAAATATTAGATGCTCCAGCAAATAATCAAGTTGTAAGTGTTAATGATTTACATGAAGGAAATATAGATTAATAATGAAGTATTCATGCAGGGTTAACACTCTGCATTTATTTTTACGTATATAAATACATATTACAAGAAAGAGGCTACACGTGTAAAGATTTCAATGGAAATAAAAAGGAAATTTTTCATATATTAAAAGAAAAAAATTGATAATTAGTTGATTATTTGATATATTAGTCATTAGTATAATATGGAATATTGTTTTTGAAAGGAGTTTTTTAATTGGCTAGAGAATACAGCGGAAAAAACATTAAGGTACTAGAAGGATTAGAACCTGTTAGATTAAGACCAGGGATGTACATTGGTAATACTGGAAGCAGAGGATTACATCATCTTATATGGGAGATAATAGATAATAGTATCGATGAACATCTAGCGGGTATATGTGACCAGATAACAATAACACTAAATGAGGATAACTCTATAAGTATTGAAGATAATGGTAGCGGTATTCCTATAGATTTACATGATAACACAAAAGATTATCCTAAGTCTGATTATCCAAGAGGAATATCGACTGAAAGGATAATATTTACTGTACTCCATGCAGGTGGTAAGTTTGATCAAGATACATATAAGTATTCAGGAGGATTACATGGAGTTGGAGCATCTGTTGTTAATGCGTTATCATCTAAGTTTACAGTGGAAATATATAGAAGTGGAAAAGTATATATAGATAATTATGAAAATGGGGGACAAGCAATAACACCCCTTGATAATGGGGCTTTGATACCTATAAAAACTACTAGAAAACGAGGTACAAAAATAACTTTTTTACCTGACGAACAAATATTTGATACAGTAAAATTCAAACCCAATATTGTAAAAAAAAGAATGAAAGAAATAGCTTTCTTGAATAGCGGATTAACCATAATCTATAAAGATAATACATTACCTGATAAAGAAGAGATAATATACCATGAGGAAGATGGTCTTATTGGTTTTATCAAAGAAATTAACAATAATAAGAATAGTCTACATGATGATATTATATTTTTATCCGATGCTAAGGATGGTATCGTAGTTGAGGTTGCATTCCAATTCACTAATGATTTTACAGAAAATATATTCTCATTTTGTAATAATATAAATACTCAAGAAGAGGGTATGCACGTTTCTGGATTCAAATTAGCCCTCACTAGAATAGTTAACAAATATGCAAAAGAACTGTCAATTTTTAAAAGCAAAGGTACATTAGATGGAAAAGATGTCAGAAATGGATTAACAGCAATAGTATCTGTCAAAGTACCTGAACCTCAATTTGAAGGTCAAACAAAAACCAAACTGGGAAATACAGAAGTAAAAGGTATTGTTTCTGATATAACTTTTTCCCAATTGGAACAATACTGTGATAGAAATGAAAAAACAATTACTAAAATTGTTGAAAGTGCAATTAGATCCCATAATATAAGAAAAACAGAAGCTAATGCAAGAAATAATATATTGAAAAATCAATCCAAAGTTTCTTCTAATGGTAAACTTGCTTCATGTAGATTGTCTCTAAATGAAAAAAAGGGTGTTTTAACAGAGTTATTCCTAGTGGAAGGGGATTCTGCCGGTGGTTCTGCTAAACAGGGCAGAGATAGACGTTATCAAGCAATTTTACCACTAAAAGGTAAAGTTCTAAATACTGAAAGAAGTAAAATTGGAAAAATCCTTGAAAATAAAGAAATAGTATCAATAATTAATGCACTTGGTACTGGATTCGGTGATGGTTTATTTGGTAATAAATCAAGTGAAGACTTCAATATAGATAAATTAAGATATGACAAGATTATAATAATGACTGATGGAGATGTTGATGGAGCGCATATAGCAACATTATTATTAACATTTTTCTATAAGCATATGCCAGATTTAATTATTAATGGCAAGATATATCTTGCCATGCCTCCTTTATACAAGGTAAAATCATCAAAACAAGAATCCTATGCATATAATGATAGACAGTTAGAAAAAATACTGAAAAAGATAAGTAGAAAAAATATTGAAGTTCAACGTTATAAAGGTCTTGGAGAGATGAATGCAGAACAGTTGTGGGATACAACTATGAATCCTGAAACTAGAACCCTTAAAAAAGTACAAATAGAGAATATTATTCAGGCAGAAGAGACAACAGTATTGCTCATGGGTGAAAAAGTACCTCCAAGGAGAGAATTCATAAACGCCGAGGCTGAAAATGCTAATATAGACTCATAGAGAAAGGAAGCTAATGATGAAAAAAAATATTAAATTACCGGATTTTACTAAACAGAATATAGTAATAACCGATTATGAAGATGAAATGAAACAATCATATATAGATTATGCAATGAGTGTTATTGCAGCTAGAGCTTTACCGGATATCAGAGATGGTCTAAAACCTGTTCAAAGAAGAACATTATATGCTATGAAAGATCTAAATGTCACTCCTGATAAACCTTACCGTAAATGTGCACGTATTGTTGGTGATACCATGGGTAAGTATCATCCACATGGGGATGGCTCCATATATAATTCTATGGTTAGAATGGCACAAGATTTTACTTATAAACAAGAACTTGTTGATGGTCATGGTAACTTTGGTTCAATCGATGGTGATGGAGCAGCTGCTATGAGGTATACAGAAGCTAGGTTAAAGCCTATTTCACTGGAATTGTTGGAGGATATAGATAAAGATATAGTTGAAATGAGAACTAATTTTGATGAAACATTAGAGGAACCAACTGTATTACCTGCTAAGTTTCCTAATGCATTAGTGAATGGTATGACAGGTATCGCTGTTGGTATGTCTACTAATTTCCCAACTCATAATTTAGGTGAAATCATTGATGGTACTGTAGCATATATTCAAAATGAAGATATTACAATAAGAGAATTGATGACACATATCAAAGGTCCTGATTTTCCCACTGGAGGAGTAATAGCTAATAAAGATGAATTAGAAGACATGTATACAACAGGTAAAGGTAAAATTAAAATTAGGGCAAAGATTGATATTAAAAAAAATGATAATGGAAAACATGATATTATAATCAGAGAAATCCCATATACCCTCATTGGCAATAAAGCTAATCTAATAGAAAATCTAGCAGATTTAGTTAAAAACAAAAAAATATCGGGGATACAAGATATAAGAGATGAAAGTTCTAGAGGAGAAATTGAAATAATTATTGAAACCAAGAAAGATGTAGATCCCTATATTTTATTGAATAAACTATATAGTAAAACAAAATTAGAAGATAATTTTAGTGTTAATATGCTTGCACTACATAAGCAAAAACCATATTTGTTCAACTTAAAATCAAGCTTACAGAAATTTGTAGAATTCCAACAAGAAATCTACACTAAACGCTATCAATTCCTTTTAAATAAAGAATTAGATAAAAAGGAAGGAACAGAAGGTTTACTTAGGGCTTATGATGAGATTGATATTATTATTGAAGCAATTCGTGGAGCCAAGAATGCTAAAGCAGTCAAAAAATGTTTGATAACTGGTGATACTACAGACATAAATTTCAAGACTAAAAAAAGCGAAAATCTAGCAAAGAAATTTGATTATACAGATAGACAAGCAACTATAATATTGGAAATGAGATTATATAAACTTGTTGGTCTTGAAAAATTAGAGGTAGAAAAACAATATAAAGAAACCATGAGAAAAATTAAGCGATATGAAAAAATACTAGGTAATAAAAAAGAACTAAATAAAACTATAATAGTTGAACTTCAAAGGATTTCAGAAAAATACAGTACTAACCGCAAAACTATTTTGAAGAATCTAGAAACAGTTAATGTCAAAGAAGAGAATATAGTGGAAAATGTGTATGTGCTTGTTGATGACAAGAATTATATTAAAACAGTGGAACCTACTACTTTTGATAAGAATAAAAATAAAATATTATCAGAGATGAAATGTGTAATTGATACTACAACAAAGGATAAAATATCCTTATTTGATAAAGATGGATATCTACACACAATAAAAGTAGATGATATACCGAAAACCAAGTTGAGTGATAAAGGAACTGCCATCAGTGTTTTAACAAAGATCAATGAAAATAACATAATAATGATTGATAAATTGCACATTGAAGACAAATTATTATTAGTAACAAAATACGGGTTGGTTAAACATATAGAAAGCCATGAACTTAATAGCATACGTTCTAGAATAACAGCAACTAAATTAAATGATAATGATAGTGTAATTAAGGTAATCAAGATGAATCAAGAAAAACAATTGATAACAATTACTTCTAATGGATATGCACTCATCATAAGTACTGATGAAATACCTAATCAAAAAAGGAATGCTAGAGGTGTCAATCTAATTAAGTTATCTGATGATGATTATATAATAGATACGGCTTTTATTGAAAAAGAACAAAAGACTATACAGTTGAATATAGATGGTCAAATAAATAAGAAGAACATATCTGCAATAGGAATTAATAAAAGAAATTCAAAAGGTAAACAAATTATTCCAAGCAGTAAAAATATAATTGGATTTCTTCAGAAAGAATAAGGATTACTTATAAGGTAATCCTTCCAGCGATTTTTCCATATCATTAGCTAATTTTAAATATTTAAATGCAGTCTTGTAGTCATGCAATAAATTAAATAGTTCACTTATACTCTTATAAGCAAATACATGATATATGGAGTTTCGGAAAACTTCCAATTTCGAAATTCCTATATTCATTTGTTCCAATGCTTCTTTTAATTTCCCTATTTTCATTAAAGCAAGACCATGATATATTTTTGAGGACCACATAAAAAGATAGTCATATTTATGTAATTTATTAACTTCTATATCCTTATAATTAATAGTATCAAATAGAGCTAAGCTCTTATCATAGTTTTCTAATAAATAATGTATTTTTGCTTTTTCTAGGGTATAAAATACTTGCAAATCTTTTCTTGGGTGCTTAATTAGATTAAGGTAATCTAAAGCTCTATTGGGATTGGATTTTATAATCTCGTACTCGGCATAATTAAGGTGGATAAGTGACAGTCTGAAAGTATCCTCAGTAAAAAGAGAAAATTGTTCTGCTTTTTTTATATTATATATAAATGAGCTATAGTTTTTACATATAAGATTAATGCAGGCCAAAGTTTGATGTATCAGGTCTGAATTATAATAGATGTTTTTTTCATTAGATAAAGCTACAGCATCATCAAGTAGCTTAATTGCATTCTCAAAATCACCTAAGCCAGAATATACCATTGCTTTTACAAATAAATAATTAAGTTCGAATAAATAGTCTTTAATTATTGTTGAATTATATTTGTCCATAGCTCTTTCAAGAATAGGTAAGCATGCTTGATAATTAAAATCATTTAAGTGTTTATTCATTTTTTCCATGTATGCCATAGCTGAATTAGAGAATAATTGATTTTCATCATAGATTCTTATAGCTTTATCAAGTTGTTTTTCGCATTTGTCAAATAAGTTCATATATCCCAGGCATTCACCTAATTTATATAGAATATCGCCATGTAATTTACCATAATTAGTAAAATTATAGGTTGATAGTAGTATATTCAATTCTTCTACAGCTTCATCATAATTCAGATTATTCATTAATAGAGTAATGTTATTCATTTTAGATTTAATTGTATTGAGAGGTAATATTTCATTACCCATATTTTCTTCGATAAAAAAAGAAACTGGTTTATTCAATCTATCAGCAATTCTTTTAAGATTTTTCATAGAAGGAGTAGCCACATTATTTTCAATTTGACTAATCATACTCTTAGTCATATCTTGTCCAGCTAATTGTGTCTGAGTAATATGTAATTCTTTTCTTGCTTGTTTTATTTTATTCCCTAGTGACTTATACATTAAAAATACCTCCCATTAATCTTTTAATCATTATAGTATAATTTTGTTAAACAATCAATAATTAAATGCCTAAAGTTAAATTATATTTAACTTTATATTGACATGATACATTGATAAGATTATAATATTATCATAAATATTAAATGGTATTAAACATATTAAGGGAGGTATAATAATTGAATTATTATTCTGAGAAAGTAATTAATGTATCTGAAATGGTTAATATAGGCGGTATTATGCAACATATCATGGTTAAGGGTAATACACAGAACCCTATAGTCCTATTTATACACGGAGGACCTGGTATACCTTATAGTTGCTATTCACAATATTTTCAACAAGAAATCGAACAGAATTTTTTAGTTGTCAATTGGGATCAAAGAGGAGCAGGAAAATCATATCAAAATGATATTCCTATAGATACAATGAATTTAGAACAATTTATATTGGATTCAAAAGAAATAGTAGATTATTTGTTAAATCAATACAATAAAGAAAAATTATTTTTATCAGCTCAATCAATAGGTAGTGTTTATGGGCTTATGACTGTACATAGATTTCCAGAAAAATTCTTCGGGTATATTAGCACTGGTCAAATTGTGGATACTTATCAAAATGAACTATTATCTTATAATCTTATTTTAAAGGAGGCAAAAAGGCTTAATAATGCTGAAGCGCTAAAGGAATTAACAGATATAGGTGAGCCACCATATAAAGAATTTATAAAAGATATAGGTATAGAAAGAAAATGGTTAAGTCTATTAGGGTTTGTAGAGAGAAAATTCAAAGTATTTGAAAGTATTACTAATAATTTTACTAATGATGACCTAGATATTATTATGAAGGGACAAGAGTTTTCGGTCAATCATTTATTTACTAATATATATGAAAACAATATAAATTTTTTTGAAACCATAAAAGAAATTGAGGTACCTGTATATTTTTGTATGGGAAGGTATGATTATGTTGCACCACAAACCTTAGTAGAAAAATATTGTAAGAAGTTAAAATCGCCTCTAAAACGCTGCATATGGTTTGAGGATTCAGCACATTTTCCAGAGCTGGATGAACCAAATAAATTTAATCAAGTTTTATTAGAAATATCACAAGAAACTACTGATACGAAATAATATTTGCGTAATGATTATTAACAGTTATTTAAACTACGCATATTTTTTTACAGTTCCAAAAGGAGGAATTTCATATGAAATATAATTTT
Source organism: Vallitalea sediminicola (assembly GCF_054408565.1). Taxonomy (NCBI): domain Bacteria; kingdom Bacillati; phylum Bacillota; class Clostridia; order Lachnospirales; family Vallitaleaceae; genus Vallitalea; species Vallitalea sediminicola. The sequence goes on along the minus strand of NZ_BTPT01000064.1, from coordinate 31,978 downwards.
GATACTATTATAGATAGAAACGGAACTAATTCTCTAAAGTGGGAGCCAGAAAAGTTAAAAGAACATTTTGGAGGAGAAGATATGTTGCCACTCTGGGTTGCAGACATGGACTTCAAGACTCCCCAACCAATAATTGATACAATAGTTGAAAGAGCCCAACACGGTATATATGGTTATAGCGTTAGATTAGATGCGTATTATGATTCGGTTATTAACTGGCAAAAGAAAAGACATAATTGGAATATAGATAAAGATAGTATAGTGTATACACCAGGCATTGTTCCAGCTATAAATTACATAATACAAGCCTTTTGTTCTACTGGTGATAAAGTTATTATTCAAACACCTGTATACTATCCTTTCAAGAAATCCATCATAAATAATGGCTGCAAAGTAGTGGACAACCCTTTAATATATGACGGTAAAAAATATAATATTGATTTCAAAGATTTTGAAGAAAAAGCAAAAGATGAGGAAGTTAAGATATTCATTTTGTGTAGTCCACATAATCCAGTTGGTAGGGTATGGACAAAAGAAGAATTAGAGAAGATAGGGAAAATATGCATAGAGAATGATGTTCTAGTTGTTTCTGATGAAATCCATAATGATTTGATTTTAGGAAATAACGAACATACAGTATTTGCTAACATTTGTGAAGATTTTGCTCAAAACTCAATAATTTGTACTGCTCCTAGTAAAACATTTAATATACCTGGACTAGAAACATCTCATATAATAATTAGAAACAAAGAGATTAGAGATAAATATAAGCACATTTTGATTAAAAATTCTATATCAGGACATAATCCCATGAGTATAGCTGCACTAAAAGCGGCTTATAATGAAGGTGAAGACTGGCTAGAACAATTATTGCTTTATTTAGAGGATAACCTTAATTTTATGGAGAACTACTTAAAAAATAATATGAAAGAGATAAGACTGATACGTCCACAAGCAACATACTTGGCATGGTTGGATTTTAGACTAATAGAAAAAGACAATAAAAAACTTGAAGATCTGATATTTCGTCAAGCTAAAGTTGCTCTGGATAGCGGAAACTGGTTTGGAGATAATGGTTCAGGTTTTATGAGAGTCAACTTTGCATGTCCACGTGCAATATTAAATGAAGCTTTAGATAGAATATGCTCAGCAATTAATGATAAAACTTTATAATAGATTTAAAGGATTTTCAAGTATATTTTAGTACCTTTTATATCAAATATCACCTATAAAAATTATTTTTAGACAATGTAATTTAATAGTGATATAATATTGAGTATGTTATTAGATTAACAATATTAACAATATTTAACTATAAGGGTGATGAAATATATGAATAAAATAGGAAGAGAAACATTTAGATTAGGAACTTATGCCGTTGATTTTAATAATAGGATTAAGATGAGCACGATATTTAATTATATGCAGGAATGTGCAATAAATCATGCTCATAGTCAAAGTTATGGTGTAAAAGAAATGTCAGATGAAGGATTATTTTGGATTTTATCAAGAGCATATATTGATATATTGGAATATCCCAAATTAGGTGACACAGTAACAGTGAAAACATGGACTAAAGGCACAGATAAAATATTTGTTTTAAGAGATTTCAAGGTCTATAATTCCTCTGAAAAAGTAATAGCTAATGTTACAACTAATTGGGTAATTGTTGATTCTAAAAAGATGAGACCTCAACGCCCGAAAATCCTTAATGGAACTATAGATAATATGGAAAATGAACATGCTGTAGAAGAAGTGCCAGGTAAGATATTTGATATAGCCGATAAAGAACATGTATTTGATAAAAATATAAGTTACTGTGATATTGATATTAATCATCATGTTAATAATGTCAGATACGTTGAAATGGTGTTAGATAGCTTTACTGAAGATTATTATCAAAATAGACAACCTAAAATTCTACATATTAATTTTTTGACAGAATGTAAGTACGGACAAACTATTGAACTATTTAAAGGCTATAATATAGAAGATGATTCTTTTTACGTAGAGGGTGTAGATAAAGATAGCAAAAAGAAATATTTTCAAGCATTGATTAAATGGACTGATAAGAAATAACCTATCACGAAAATTATATTAAAAAGAAAATAAAAAAATGGTAGACATTTATCAAAAAATGTGATAAATTATTATAGAATTAAATAATAAGATTTCTTTAAATTAGTACAGGGATGCTAGTAAGAAGTTTTACCGTAACATAGTTATGTGAACTATGGCTTCTTGGGTGTATCTTGGAGCCTTTTTTAATGTAAAAATTTAACAGCAACTCGTTAAATTTCTATAAGTATTATTTACAAGCTATAAAATATTAATATTTTGAGGTGAACTTATGAAAGTATTAATGGACGACAAAGCTATTGGAAGAGCACTTATAAGAATATCCCACGAAATTATTGAAAAAAATAAAGGTGTGGAGAATGTAGTTATTCTAGGTATTAAAACAAGAGGTATCCCTTTAGCGAACAGGATTGCTAACAAAATTAAAACATTTGAAGGAGTAGATGTTCCTGTAGGAACAATTGACATCACTTTCTATAGAGATGATCTACAAAAGATAACTCCTCAACCTGTAATAAACAATCCTTTGAATTTTGATGTAGAAGGTAAAAATGTAATATTAGTTGATGATGTTATCTATACAGGTAGAACTTGTAGATCTGCTATTGAAGCAGTAATTGATACAGGTAGACCTAATAAGATTCAATTTGCATCACTAGTAGATAGAGGTCACAGAGAATTACCTTTAACACCTGATTATATAGGGAAAAATATACCAACATCAAAAGATGAAGTGGTTCGTGTTAAGTTATTAGAAGTTGATGGCGAAGATACTGTTCAAATAATTTAAAGATTTCCATATTAAAAAGAGTGTACCAAATATAAAGTAGTCTAGTATTTAGTAAATACAACATAATCACTATTACAAAATAGGAGGTAAATTTTATTATGGAGAACATATCAAAAGGCAAAAAACTAATTCTAGGTCTTCAACATGTTTTAGCAATGTTCGGAGCAACAGTCTTAGTACCAATTTTAACAGGACTTGACCCAGCTATTGCATTATTTGCAGCTGGTGTAGGAACACTTCTGTTTCACTTATGTGCAAAAGGAAAAGTACCAGTTTTTTTAGGTTCAAGTTTTGCATTTATAGGTGCGATTTCATTAACATTGAATCCTAATCAGCTAGATGATGTAACTAAGATGCCAAGGGCAGAATATTTACAAAATCTTTCTCTCGTAAAAGGAGGAATCATAGTAGCCGGTTTAGTATATGTAACTATGGCTATTATAATATATTTTGTGGGCGTAGATAAAATCAAAAAATTATTTCCACCAATTGTAACTGGACCAATGATTATTGTAATAGGACTAAGATTATGTACTGTTGCTACTAATAGCGCATTTTTCCCCGTTATTAATGATAATGGTGATAGAGCTTTCAATGGTACACATGCTTTAGTAGCATCAATAGTTGTATTAACAATGGTTGTTGTATCAATATTCGCAAAAGGCTTTTTCAAAATGGTACCTATACTTATATCAGTAACTATTGGTTATATAGTATGTGTTCCATTTGGATTATTAGACACAACTGCTATTAGTAATGCAGCATGGTTTTCAGTTACAGATACTAATATTACTGAACAGATTTTAGCAGTGCCTTCATTTACAATGTCAGGAATTATAGCTATAGCGCCGATTGCATTAGTAGTCTTTATTGAACATATAGGAGACATAACTACTAATGGAGCTGTTGTTGGTAAGAACTTCTTAGATGATCCTGGTATCCATAGAACTATGTTAGGTGATGGTGTAGCGACGATATTCGCTGGATTAATCGGAGCTCCTGCTAATACTACATATAGTGAAAATACTGGCGTTTTAGCAGTTACAAAAGTATATGACCCTGCCATTTTAAGAATAGCAGCAATAATTGCAATATTTTTGAGTATGATTGGTAAATTTGGTGCTGTAATAAGAACTATACCAGGACCAGTTATGGGTGGTATAAGTATTATACTATTCGGTATGATAGCAAGTGTAGGTGTTAGAATATTAATTTCATCAAATCTTGATTTTACTCATAGTAGAAACTTACTTATATCAGCAATAGTTTTAGTTATTGGTATTGGGGTTGATAGTTTTCCTCTAGTTGATTCATTGACAATATCTGGATTAGCTATAGCAGCTCTTATAGGAGTTAGTTTAAACCTTATTCTACCAAAAGGTATATGATTTTAATATAGATTTTAAAAGTCCCTTATGGGGCTTTTTTAGTTTCACACAAAGATATTATCATATAACTATATATAAAAAATAATCTTAGAAATAATTATTGGTTAAATTTACTTAGACAAAAAGTACCAAAAATCTGTTAAAATATTCATATAATATTATTTTATTATAGCTTCTTATTTAGTTTACTAATACCAATTAAAATTATAGAAAGGAATCTAATTAAATAATGAAAATACTAAGAATAACTTCAAGACTAGTATTACTTACTGTATTATTAACAATTACTACAACTTCTGTTTACACGACCTCTAAATTCAATATGTCATACTTACATTATGGTAGTCCTAAATCGTACATAAAATATGTTACTGATACTGAAAAATCTCTAGACAGTGTATCACCTAATTATATACACATAAATAGTGAAGGTCGTATTGAAACTAAAAACATTGATACTGATTTCATCAAAACTATTCATGATGAAGGTATGAAAATTATACCTTTTATTAGTAATCATTGGAATAGAAAAGCTGGAGAACTTGCTTTAGCTGATATGGAAAATGTAACTACAGAAATAGCCACAATAATAGAAACCTATAATTTTGATGGTATTAACGTTGATATTGAAGGATTAAATGAACAAAGCAGGGATTTATTTACAGATTTTACCCGTTTGTTAAGAGAAAAGATTAATAGTGATAAAGTTATATCTGTATCTGTTGCAGCTAACCCCTATGGTTCATCTAAAGGATGGCAAGGTATGTATGATTATAAATTATTATCTTCCTATGCTGATTATCTTATGATAATGGCCTATGATGAGAGTTATAGAGGAAGTAAACCTGGACCGGTAGCAAGTATATCATTTGTAGAAAATTCTGTTAAATATGCTATTGATATAGGGGTACCATCGGATAAAATAGTATTAGGTATACCTTTTTACGGAAGAATATGGAATATAAATGATATGGATGATTCTGATAAAGATAATAGGATTCTAGGTAAAGGAATTTCTGCTAGTACTGTAGAATCATTGGTAGCTTATTATAATGGAAGTATCATATATGATAAGAAATCCAAAAGCATTAAAGCTAATTTTGAAGTTAATACTTCTGATGAAAAGAAGAATCTATATAGCTGGGGTGTGCCAGTGACTGAAGGTAATTACGAAGTATGGTTTGATAATGATTACACAATAAAAGAAAAATTAAAGATAGTTCAGAAGTATGATCTAAAAGGTACAGGAACTTGGAGTTTAGGTCAAGAGAATAAAGATATCTGGAAATATTATATATCATGGTTAAACGGTAATTATTTTACTGATATATCTAATCATTGGGCGAAAGTTGATATATCAGAAGCATATGAAAAAGATTGGATGTTAGGTACATCCAGTACATTGTTCTGTCCTGATGTGAACTTGACAAGAGCTCAAGCCGCAGTCATTCTTATTAGAGCTCTGGATATTGAGCTAACATCAACATCTTCTTATTTTTTAGATGTACCAACTTCACATTGGGCAAAATTAGAGATAGAAACAGCTTATGAATGCAATATAATAAAGGGTAGAGGTGAAAAAATATTTGATGCAGATAATATAATAACTAGAGAAGAAATGGCTGGAATGTTATATAATCTCCTTAAATCAAATATAAATACAGATAATGAGAATAATGACTTCTATGATATTGATTCAAATAATTGGTCTTATGAAGCTATAGAAAAAATGAGTTCTTCAGGTATTTTTAGAGGTTATGGTGATAATACATTCAGGCCAAAATATAATGTTACAAGAGCTCAAATGGCTAGTATTCTTAATAGAATCTCAATATATATTAAGTAGGATTGCATTAATGGTTTATGCTAATATTTAGGATAACTATTGATTTAATTCAAATAGTGTTATACAATATATTTTATTAATCACCCTTGGAGGTACCAAAATGCTACTTAATCTTAAACATTTTCTAGATTTAAAATCCTTGTCATGTGATGAGATTCACTATATACTTAATTCAGCACAAAAAATGAAATATACTATAGAATCCAATAAATTTACTACAGCGCCTTTGTTAAAAGGTAAAACAGTTGCAACATTGTATTATGAAGAACAATCACGTTCTAGATTATCATTTGAACTTGCAGCTCAAAATTTAAGTGCTAAAGTAATTAATCTCACTACATCTAAGGAATTATATAGAGGTGAATCACTTAAAGACCTTGGGAGGTCAGTAGATCAAATAGGAGCTGATTTCATTGTTATTAGACATCCTTTGTCTGGTGGACCACATTATCTTACTAAGTATGTAAATGCCTCTGTAATCAATGCAGGGGATGGTAGAAATGAGAATCCTAGTCAGTCATTAGTGGATCTACTATCTATCTATGAGATTAAAAATAAATTTAATGGACTGAACGTAGCTATAATTGGAGATATCATGCATAATCGTGTAGCAAGAAGTAATATATGGGGACTTACTAAACTAGGTGCAAAAGTTAGAATTGCGGGACCACCTACACTTATTCCTAGCAATCTTGGTGATAATATAGAAGTTCACAATAATATTACAGAAGCTATAATTGATGCTGATGTTATTATGACTCTAAAAATCCAAAATGAGAGACAGGAAGATAATCTATTACCATCAATAAATGAATATATGAGATTATTTAAATTGGATGTTAATCGTTTGCAATATGCTAAAAAAGATGTAATTGTTATGCATCCAGGACCTATAAATAGAGGAATAGAAATCTCTTCAGAAGTTATTGATGGAGATAATTCTATAATCAATAGGCAACAAATCAATGGAGTAGCAGTGAGAATGGCGCTATTTCACGTATTATCTAAGTGTGGGGTGAGCTTTAATGTATAATTTATTAATAAAAAATGGGAAGATTGTTACACCTGAAAAAACATTGTTGAACACAGATATATTAATAGATGGTGGTAAAATAAGTGAAGTAATGCCAAACATTAATTCAGATGGTTATTATACAATAGATGCTACAGATAGAATTGTTATTCCTGGGCTTATAGATATGCATTGTGAGATCTGTGAGCCAGGTTATGAATATAGAGAGAGTCTTGTGACAGCTTCCTTAAGCGCTGCCAGAGGAGGTTTTACAAGCATAACTTGTAGTCCTAATACATTACCAAGCATTGACAATAAGACTGTAGTTGAATATATAAAAACAAAATCTGAAGCTGATGCAGTGACACACCTATTTCCATATGGTAATCTAACTAAAGAATGTAAAGGAAAAGAACTTACTGAATACGGTGAAATGCAACTGTCTGGAATAGTAGCCTTATCTGATGGTGATATTCCTATTCAAGATAATAGTATTGTAAAAAAAATATTCAGATATGCAAGTATGTTTGGTATGCCAATAATAATGCATTGCGAAGATACTAGTATTTCCAATAAAAGCGGCATTAACGAAGGATATATGGCTACGAAACTAGGACTAAAAGGTTTTCCTGTAGTAGCAGAGACACTTCATCTTATGAGAAACATATTTTTAGCAAAAGAATATGATATTAATTTACACATCACTCATGTTTCTTCAAAAGAGTCTGTAGAATTAATTAGACTAGCTAAAGGTAAAGGAATCAATGTAACGGCAGAAACATCTCCTAGATATTTTATATTGGACGAATCAAATGTTGATTACTATAATACATTTGCTAAAGTTAGTCCACCACTTAGAACAAAAGAAGATATTGATAGTATAATTTCTGGGTTAAAGGATGGTACAATTGATGTAATTAGTTCTGACCATAAACCTAATACAATTGATTCGAAATTGTTGGAATTTGATATTGCTTCATTTGGTATGTCATCATTTGAAACAGCATTTAAGTTATCTTATACTTATTTAGTAAAGAACGGTATTTTGACCTTACAAGAATTAACTAATAAAATGTCTTATAATCCAGCTAACATATTAGGGATTAATAAAGGTAAAATTACTCCTGGATACGATGCGGATTTAACTTTGATTGATATAAATGATAAAAATATAATTGATTCGAAGGAATTTTTATCAAAAGCTAAATATTCCTTATATGATGGATATGAAACTCATGTTAATATAACTAATACCATTATACAAGGAAAACATTACAATTATAACGAAGATCAATAAAAATATAAGCATTTCTTAATCCCATAAATAATTGAGATTAGGAAATGCTTTATTTTTATTGTGTATTTTTAATAACCTAGTGTAGATTTTTAGAATAATATGAGAGTTTAGTTATTTAATATGGGCATCATTAGATTTTTTATCATATTCTTCTTTTGTATAATTGTTATTATTGTCGTACTTACCATTATTTTTTATATTTCTTTTATTCTTTTCACCATTTTCTTTACCAGATGTTCTCATAATTACCTCCTTAAATTAAATTTTAGTAAACATAGATAGTATAAAACAGTTTTGTTATTATTATACAGTTAAATTAATATTGCATATGCTTAATTCTGAATATTATAATATGATTAAATTGTAAAAAGAATAGCAATAATAATAGCTGTTGTCAAGAATTGTTTTAATTAACAAAAAAATGACAAATATTATAGAAATTATTAATAAAATAATATATACTAGAAATGTAGACAGTTTGTATTAATATAGTAAGAAGAATCATTTATTAAAGAATATTTATACAAGCTCTCTAACAAAAAACAGGGAGGTTTTTTTATGAAGAAAAAAGTATTAACATTATTATTGGCAATGGTATTTTGTTTAACTTTTGTTTGTAATGTACCTGAAGTTTATGCAGAAGATGGTTGGGATACTTCAAGATATGGAGATTTAATCGACATCGGAACAAAACTTAGAGAATTAGAAAAAGATAATGAGTATAAGCAAAAAGTAGCAAATCAAATTCAACAACTTGCTACAACTATGGATGTAGCAGAAAATCGCTTATTTGCTCTTGAAGCTGATGATCCTAATTTTACATTCAATGGTGGAACTAAGAATTTTCTATCATATGATGAGCAAAATGGATACTATATTAAAACTTACACCTTAAGAAGTATTGGAAACAGTGTAGAAATATGGATAGCAGATAATTTAGATTACATAGATGATAGGGAAGCCCCTGTAATTACACAAGTTCAAGCTGACCATATGAAAGACGTTTTTGATGAAACAGTTTACCCTACAGATACTGATTTCTTTGGAATGCATGATTCACATACTGGAATAAATGCAACTCTTCCAGGTCAAGTAGGTCTACCAGCTGATTATTATGTTTCTCAAGATGGAGTAGAGAGAGTAATCCTTTTAGTTGATAACTTTAGAGATGTAAATTATTATGATCAATCATATCCTTTAATCATTGGTGGATTCTACTCACCTATGTATGAAGAATATACTGATAGAAATATAATCAATATCTCAGCAAAAGATTGGGAACATAGATTAGATAGTAATTGGTTACCAACAACAGCACATGAATTTCAACATCTAATTCATGATGATAATGATTCATCTGAAACAACTTGGTTAAATGAAGGTATGTCTGAGTTTGCTGAATTTTTATGCTTTGAAATGCATCCTATGAGCCATGTAAATGCTTTCTTGGATTATCCTGAGAATTCATTGATAGAATGGGACGAGCATGTTGATGCTCCAACAGGACCAGAAACTTTAGCAGATTATGGTCAAGCTTACTTATTTGTACTATATTTGAATGATCATTTTGGTCATGATTTTATTCAAGCTTTAGCTAAGAATGAAAAACATGGTATCGAAAGTGCTAATGAAGTTCTTAATCAATTTAATATTGGTATAGATTTTGAAGAATTATTCAGAAGATTTACTATAGCTGCTGCAATAGATACCGATCTTTTTAGTGGTGCTATTTATAATTTTGATAGCATAGATGTTAATGTTGATTTTGAATCAGCACTTGAATATGATAAAGATGGAGTGCCTGCATGGGGAGCTGATTACAAAGTATTAGATAATTCAAAAAGAATCAGTAACATCAAATTTGATGGTATAGAATTCATGCCTACTCCTTGGAAAGTAATGGAGGATCCAAAAGAAAATAAAGGTACAGTAATTTGGGGTAATAATGGGGATAATATAGATAACCAATTAATCTTTAGAGCAGATTTAACAAATGCTGTTAATCCATTATTGAAATTTGATACCTTTGTAGATGCTGAACCTTTATGGGATGCTTGTATGGTACAAGTTTCAACTGATGAAGGACAGACTTGGACAAGCCTAGCTAATGATAATACTATTGATCAAGATGAATTCCCTATTAACGCACAAGCACCAAAAATCTTTGAAAATTTACCTGGATTTTCAAGACAAGATACTGCATGGGGTTCAGAAGAATTTGATTTAACTTCATATGCAGGACAAGAAATTTTAGTAGCATTCCGTTATATGACAGATTCAGCTTCGAATGAATCTGGATGGTTCATAGATAATGTTCAGATTGAAGAAATTGGTTATTCACATGATTGTAATTCATTAGAAGGTCTTTATAGTATTGATGAAATATTGGACGTAAAAGTAGAGTATTGTGTTACTTTCGTCAATAAGAAATCATATGGTAATGAAGGTGATATTTTCCACTTTGAATCATATAACATTCATAACTTTGATCCTTTCAATATAACTGAGCAAGATTCTGTAAAATTAAATTGTTTCTTCCAACATGGTACAACTTATATGATAGTATGGTATGCTGCACCAATTGGTAAAAAAGGAACAGTTGATTTCACATATGAAATAGTTTACAGTAAATTGTTTAATGGAATCAAAACAAGATAACTAAAATTACATAAGTAAAACATATTAACCTAAATATTGCCTACCAGTTATTCTATTACTGGTAGGCAATATTTTTCTTGCTAAATAAATTAAAATATTAATAATACTGTGTAATATAAAGTATTTTAGATAATAAATTAATTTGCTTAATATATGTTCATTAAATGAACAATACCAAATAAAATAGCATACTACTATAACTGACATATAATATATTTTAGTAGCTAANNTTAGCTACTAAAATATATTATCAATTATACGAGGAGGAAAGATTTATGAAAATATTGATTGCATTTTTTTCTGCCACTGGTAATACCAAAAAAATAGCTACTGTAGTTAAAAATAAGCTTGAAGAACTAGATATTAGTGTTACTAGTATTGATATTACTTCTTATTCAAGTAGAGAAAAAGATTTACAGATTAGTGATTATGATGGATGTTTTTTCGGTTTCCCAATTTATTCTATGAGAGCTCCTAGGATTTGTAGAGAATGGTTGAAAAGAATAGATGGCGAAGGTAAAAAGTGTTCTGTATTCTTTACATATGGTGGATTCGGAAAGGACCCAGCACATTATTATATAAAACAATTATTAGATGAGAAGAATTTCAAGTTAGTTTCAACCGCTGAATTTGTTAGTGCTCATACTTTCAATTACAGTGGATGGTTAGCTGCAGAGAATCGTCCTAATGAATCAGATTATGATGTAGCAGAAAAATATACAGTTAAAACAATAAATAAATTTATCAGTAATGAACCTTATGCACCTATAGAATATGCTAAACCAATATACAGTTCTGAGCAACTAGACCAAGCGGAAAAATATCGTTTTCAGGCAATTACTAAACTTCCTACAAGAGATTCTGATACCTGTTCAATGTGTGGATTATGCGAAAATTTATGTCCAACAAAGGCCATGGATGCCCAAAAAGGTGTTGCTGATATTAATTGCATAGCATGCTTTAGATGTATAGCTAATTGTCCAGAGCAAGTTTTACATACTAACGATATATCCCATATTTGGGAACAAAAGTTAGGATTTCATAAAACGACCAAAGAAGGAATTGATAAAATGGTAAGCAAAATATATATGTAAACAAATTCGAGGTGACAAAATGCAAAATTACATTCAAATAATCGAGAGAATGTCCGCTGTACAATATAGAATAAATTATAATGACAGAAAACCAAAAAACTTTGGAACAGACCAGTTGCTTTATCATTCAGAAATACATTTTATTGATGCTATTGGTGATGGAGATATTAATGCCTCTACATTATCAAAAAAATTGGATGTGACAAATGGAGCAATAACACAAGTTTCAGAAAAATTGATAAAGAAGCAATTAGTACAAAAATATAAAAGAGATACTAACAAAAAAGAAGTATTTTTCAAACTAACTGACCAAGGTAAAATAGCTTATAAAAACCACAAATTATTTCATGAACAACTTAATGATATGGTAATAGAATATCTAAAAGGGCTTAGTGATGAACAAGTTGAAGGTATTTTGGGTCTTATTGGTATATGTGAAGAACATTTACCTAGAATTTTATAATTAAGAATAACGAATTAATAGACACTGTATAGAGTGTCTGTTTTTTATTAACGTTAAAAAATAAATCTATATGGCTATTATAAAAAATAATAATTAAATGTATTGTATGCTTGACATACAGTACATTTAATTATATACTATTGTAGTGATGTATGCCAGGGTTACAAAGGAGTGAATAAATGAAAAGTAATAATTTACAAGCAAATACATATTACAAAATGATAACTAATTACAGAGAGTCCCAATTATTTTTATCAGCATTAAAACTTGATATATTTTCTTATTTAGATAATGAAGTATCTATAGAAGATATAGCTAATCAAACTGACTATGATTTAAGAAATTTAAAATTAGTACTTAATGCTCTAGCATCCATACACTTAATTGAAAAACAGCAAAACAAGTATGTTAATACAGAGGAGGGAAAATTATATCTATCGAAATCAAGTAACTGTTACATAGGGGATTCAATATTATTTAGAAATGAAATGATGTCATTAGATAACATTGAAAATAGGGTAAGATTTGGACCAGATTCAGATATTACAGCACATAATCAAGGGAATAAAGTATATGATTTCATTAAATTAGCAGAAGTTTCTATACCTGAAATATATCTATGGAGAATAGAACCTTTAATAAATCATATGAATAAAATATATCAGGAAAAAAAACCTACCAAGATATTAGATCTAGGCGGTGGTTCTGGAGCTATGGGAATAGAATTATGTAAAGCATATCCTAATTCCGAGGGTGTCATTTTTGAGGAACCCAATGTTTCAGTAGTAGCAGAACGTTTAGTTGCTAAAAATGATTTAACTTCTAGAATAATTATCAAAAAAGGAGATTTCATAAAGGATGATATAGGGAGCGGATATGATATAATAATCGCCTCAGCTATTATTGATTTTGCTAAAGATCATTTAGAAGATTTTATAAAAAAACTATATGATGCTCTTAATAAAAATGGTATAATATATTTAATAACTCATGGATTCAGTGAAGATTATCTTGAACCTTCCGAAACAATATTAGGATGGTTATCAAGTCATCTAGATGGTTTGGATTTACTTTTACCAGATAAAGTTATTCAAGATACAATGAAAAGTAATGGATTCAAATTATATATACAAGATAAAAGTGGTAATCATAGCGTTAAAGTTTACCAAAAATAAACATTGTCAGATTAAGGGAGAAATTAAATGAATGCCAAGAATGAAGTATTAGAATCTTTTATTTCAATCACTGAAAAAATAGCAAACGGTAAAACAAATATTTTGGATTTTGGTAGTGAAGATATGAAATTTTATCGTGGTGAAATACATATGATTAAAATGATTGGAGATAATCCTGGCATTTATAGCTCAGAAATGGCTAGAAATTTTGGCATTACTAGGGCTGTTGTATATAAAACCGTATTAAAATTAGAAAAAAGAGCATTAATTATAAAAGTTAATGACGAAAAAGATAAGAAAAAGACTAGATTATATTTAACTGAAGACGGAGAAAAAGCTTATAAAGCTCATGAACAATATCATAATAATTTTGATACAGCTTTATTTGATTTCCTTGATAGTCTATCAGATGAAGAATTACAATTGATTCAAAAATTTCTTAGTCACTCAAATAAATTAATAGATAATCATTTTTAAAGAATAGAGGAGGTTTTTTTTTATGAGCTCAATGAGAATGAGAACCATTATTATAGTAATATGTATAGCATTAGTTCAATTAACAGGTTGTTCAGTAAAAAAAGAAAATAAGGAAGTCATGGTGGAGGAAAAAGATACTACTAGAGTTACTCTAATATCTCCACCTATATTATCAATCTATCTAAGTGTATCACCAGAAGATAGTACGGTAGTAGGAATTAATCCAAGAGCATTCAGTACATCAAATGAAAATGTTTTAAGTGAATTATATCCTGATTACAAAAATATCAACACATCTTTTATTAATAATGAATTTGTTGTAAACACAGAAGAACTATTGAAACTATCCCCAGATATTATATTCTATTATGGTGATAGCCAGAAAAATGGAATAGAAAAATTAGATGTGAAATCTGTTGATATGATGTGTAGCAAAAATAGAGACCCAGAGTCTATGACGATTGAATGGGAAAAACAATTAGAAAAAGCATTTAATATCACTAATGAAAATACCCTAGAAAAAGAATGGGATAGATCAAATAATAAAGCCAATGAATTATTAAAAGATAATTCCACTAAAAAGAAAGGACTCTATATTTTTAGCTACATTAATGGAAAAGTAACTGCAAGCGGTAATAATTCATATGGAGGTAATTTCTTTGATAAAGCGGGAATAGAGAATGTTGCTAAGGAAATAGAAGGAAATAAAGAAGTCAGTATGGAACAGATATATAAATGGAATCCTGACGTAGTTTTTATATTTTTAGGTATGCCTGCAACACCTATCATTAATAACAAAGCAACTAACCAAGATTGGTCATTAATTCAAGCGTATAAAGATAAAGCTATTTTTGACATTCCACAAGCTACTTATTCATGGGGAGCACCATGCGCTGATTCTCCACTAATGCCTTTATGGCTTATATCAAAAACGTATCCTGATTCATTAGGTAATGATGAATTTACTACCTATTTCAAAGATTACTACAATAGGATATATGATATAGAATTAAAAGATGAATTAATTGAAGAGGTATTAAAACCTAAAAAAGTAAAAGGAAAATAGCATAATGAAAATAGAAGAAAATAGTAATATATCATCTTACAAAAATGTAGTTTTTATAGTAGTAATATTATTGATAATAGTGAGTGTAATATCTTTATTAATAGGTCGATATGATATATCTGTGATGGATATCATTAAGATCTTTAGTGCTAAAATAAATCACTCTAGTTTACCAGATAATCTAGAAATTTCCTCTTATATAATATGTGATATTAGGATACCGCGTATTATATTAGCTGGAATTGTAGGCGCTTGTATTGCTGTAGCGGGAACTTGTATGCAAGGGTTATTACAAAATCCCCTTGTAAGCCCAGATGTACTTGGAGTTTCATCTGGTGCAGGATTTGGTGCAGCACTTGGTATTATACTAACAGCAAACAATTTGATAACAATACATATTTTATCTTTTGTATTTGGAATTGCCAGTATTTCTTTTGTATTTTTATTTTCAAAGATTAGGAAAGATCATTCAGTTTTATCAATCATATTAAGTGGTATTATTGTATCTTCCGTATTTATGTCTTTAATATCTATAACAAAGTACTTAGCAGATACAGAAGAAAAATTACCAGCTATTACTTTTTGGCTTATGGGTAGTTTTTCTAATGCTTCTTTTGAACAGATTAAGATCATCATAATACCTATAATGATTGGATTAATTGGTTTGACAATACTTAGATGGAAAATCAATATATTATCTTTAGGTGATGACGAAGCATTTACAATGGGGGTTAATCCTAAGAGACTTAGATGGGTTATTATCATATTATGTACGGTTATGGTTTCTTCAACAGTGACAGTAGCCGGTATTATCGGTTGGATAGGTTTAGTGATTCCGCATATATGCAGAAAGATCATTGGATATAATCATGGTTATTTAATTCCTTTATCTGGTCTGACTGGAGCTGTTTTTTTGATAATTGTTGACTGTTTAGCAAGGAATATTAGTTCATCTGAAATTCCTATAGGTATATTAACCGCTTTAATAGGTGCTCCAATTTTTGCTTTTTTATTTATGTATAAGAGAGGTGAAATATAATGTTGTTGAAATTAAAGAATTGCTGTTATTCTTATAGACCTGATGTACCAATATTAAAAGATATCAGCTTTTCCATAAAAGAAGGAGAAATTCTTGCAATCATGGGGTGTAATGGGATAGGTAAGACTACTCTATTAAAATGTATTGCTGGAATATTGAAATGGGATGAAGGGACTTGTATATTCAATGGACAAAATACAATTGATGCCAATAGAATCAAAGACATTGGTTATGTACCTCAAGCAAGAAAATTACCTTTTTCTTATTTAGTAAAAGATTTAGTAGTGTTCGGAAGAAATGGAAGCCATAATTATTTTCAATCTCCTAAAAAAGAAGATTATGATATAGTAGATAGTATTCTAAATGAATTAGGTATATATCATATAAGAGATTCGTATTGTAATGAATTAAGTGGTGGGCAATTACAGATGGTTTTCATCGCCAAGGCTTTAGCCTCTTTTCCAAAATTATTGATATTAGATGAACCAGAGTCACATCTAGATTTTTACAATCAATTTAAAGTATTACATACAATAAATAAATTAGCAGAAAAGAAAGGTATAAGTACTATAATTAATTCCCATTACCCTAATAATGTTATGAAAATAGCTAATAAATGCTTACTTCTTAGTAGCGACAAATATGTTTTTGGAGACATAAATAAAATAATGACAGAAAAGACAATGAAAGAATATTTTTATGTCAATTCAAAACTTATTGATCTACAATATCAAAATAAGAACATACCGTCATTTGTATTTTTAGGAACTTCTTAATGAAAGGGGGTGATAAGAATGAAGAAGAAGTTAGTAATAGTGTTAAGCATAATAATATTGATTATCATACTATTACCAGTTTTTACAGGCGACTTAGAGAAAGAAACATTGAATCAAGAAACAAGAGCCAAGCTAGATGGAAGTTTCATTGAACTTTCTAATGGTTATACACATTATGAATTGAAAGGTCCTGTAGATGGAAAAACAATAATTCTAGTGCATGGTAATGCTGCACCATATTTTACTTGGGATAATAATATTGATGCATTAATTAATGCGGGATTTAGAGTCCTAAGATATGATGTATATGGGCATGGATTTTCTGATAGACCGGATATGAAAAAATACAATAGAGAACTATATGATAAACAGCTTGTTGAACTCAAGGAAAAATTAGACATAAATGAACCTGTTTATATAGTTGGTACTTCTCAAGGAGGTAGTATTAGTACTTATTTTACAGCATCACATCCCGAGGAAGTTGAAAAATTAGCTTTACTTTCTCCGCTTTTTGATGATTATATCGGCAAAGGACTTGTTAATTTATTTAAAATAAATTACTTTGGAGATTATTTGATGTCTATAATTGGAGACAAGATAGGCACAGATCCTTCAAACGTTCTATATTCAGATGATAAAAAGCAAGAGCTAATTAATAAATTAAATAAACAAATAAATTATAAAGGCAAGAAAAAAGCTGTTTTAGCTAATATGAGAGGCGACGCATTAGATGATGCAACTATATATTACGAACAGTTAAATCAAATGGATATTCCTGTATTCTTGACATGGGGTGAAAACGATAAAAGCAATACTAGAGAATCTATGGAAAATCTATGCAAATTGGTTCCAAAAACCCAGTATCATGAAATAAAAGTAGCATCACACTTAGCACACTATGAGTTTCCAGAGAAAATCAATAGTTTATTGATAGATTTC
The DNA here is from genome assembly GCF_054408565.1 of Vallitalea sediminicola. Taxonomy (NCBI): domain Bacteria; kingdom Bacillati; phylum Bacillota; class Clostridia; order Lachnospirales; family Vallitaleaceae; genus Vallitalea; species Vallitalea sediminicola. The sequence goes on along the minus strand of NZ_BTPT01000064.1, from coordinate 13,879 downwards.
CTAAAAAGTGAAGAAACATCTAATTAGTAAAATATAGAATAGGATGGTATGTTAATATAACCATCCTGTTTTATTGAATCAAAAAACTCTAGACATTGAAAATAATATATGATATACTTGTCAATGAAATTGATAATCATTATTATTAAAACTACATTAAGTTATTATAAAATAGATTTACATCTCTCTTATTGAAAAGCATAGTTATATATGTTAATATTATAGCAAAATCCCAGTTATTGGAGTGAGAGGATGGCAAAATTTCAAAGAAAGACTAAAGAAGAAAGAGAAAAAGAAATTAAAAAAGCTGCACTTGAAGTGTTTTTAAGAAAAGGGTATCGTAATACAACAATGGAAGATGTTATTAGTGAAACAAGTCTCTCAAAAGGGGGCGTTTATAGATATTTTAAAAGTCCAAAAGATATTATGATATCAATTATGAAGGATGGCAACAATATTGATAATGAATATTTTAAAGAAATCAGTGAATCTGTAACGGACAAGAAAGAGATGTGTAACCTTCTTGCTAATAAAGCCATGGATAAAGTATTAAACCCTTCACCTGAAAAAAAATTATATCTTATGTTTGTTTATGAGATTTTATATGATGAAAAACTAGAAGAAATATTTCTAGGGTTCGAAAGAGATACTTTTACTCAACTTGAAAGGTTATTCGGTGATAGGATATCTTTTTTCAAGGAAAAGAAAGAAGAAAGAAATAGGCTTTTCATGAGTAGACTTATCAATGGTATGTTATTGACCCATGCACTTTTTTCAGATAAACTAATTTTTGATGAACACAGGGAGTATCTTCATAAAATGTTTTTTGATTTTTTCAATGAATACTTATAGAAGTAAAATCGTTTTAATACAATGTAAAAAAATTTAATTTTTAACTGACGGTGACGTCACTTGCTATAAAAATAAGTGATATGTTTATTTACTATTAATTAATATCACTTATATATAAATATTATTAATTAAAGGAGGAAAATAAATATGAGCGAAAACAGAAAAGCATTACTAGAAATGAATATGGGTAAACTTTTTATGAAACTCGCTATACCTGGTATCATTGGAATGCTGGCAGTAGGTTTATATAATATGGTAGATGCTATATTTGTAGGACAGTTTGTAAGTGGAGCAGGAGTTGGAGCAATAACTATGGCTTATAATATTGTTCTAATCAATCAAGCTATTCTAACTTTATTTGCAACAGGAGCAATGTCTCTTTTATCAAGGGCTCTAGGTGAAAAAGATGAGGAAACTATTAATAAGTTATTTGGAAATGTAATTATAGGTGTTGCCATAATATCAGGAATACTAACAATTATAATCTGTTTATTTGCAACACCAATTCTTCAATTTCTCGGTGCAAAAGATGAAATATTAGTTCTAGGTGAAAAGTACATAAGAATTATAGCTTTAGGATTTATATTTGGTGGGGTAGGACCTGCACTTAATATGCTGATTCGTGGAGAAGGCAAGATGAAAGCTGCTATGAAGATTGTTTTCATTGGTATGATCATTAATATTATTTTAGATCCAATTTTTATTATAGTATTTGGAATGGGAATAGAAGGTGCTGCAATAGCAACTGTTATCAGCCAGATTATATATTTAATAGGTGATATTGTCTATTTCAAATCAGGAAAAAGTGTTATTAAATTAACTAAAAAAAGCATAAAGATATCAATGGATGTCATGCCGAAAATGTTGAGTGTTGGGTTCTCAGGAATGTTAATGCAAGTCATGTCTGCTATACAATTAGCTATATTACTTAGGTTGATGTCTTCTTATGGAGGAAATAACAGTATTATAGTTCTAAGTTCAGCACAACGTATTATGATGTTTGCTTTTATTCCAATGTGGGGAATAGGTCAAGGATTACAACCTATTTTAGGAGCAAATTATGGTGCTAAACAATTTGCTAGAGTAAAAGAAGCTTTTGTATCATTTACTAAAATAGCTACTTGGATATCCGGTATATTATGGCTATTGTTTATGTTATTGCCTAAATTCATACTTGGTTGGTTTATTACTGATTCAGCTTTAGTTTCAGAAGGAGTTAATAGCTTTAGAATGTATTTATGTGTATTTGTTTTATATGGACTAATGATTACATCTATTACATTATACCAAGCTCTTGGTAAAGCTGGTAAAGCGGCATTGATAGTCATGGGCAGACAAATATTGTTCTTCATCCCATTGTCTCTAATATTACCATTATTTATGAAAGAAACAGGTGTATGGTTAGCGTTACCAATTGGCGATTTCTTAACAATATCACTATCTATTGTTTTTACCATAGGTGAATTTACTGCATTGAATAAGCAGATAAAAGGTTATAATAATTCTTTTGCTAAAGAGGGCATTTGATAAGACTAAAATAATTGTAATATAAATAATTAGTTGAAATATTTGATGAATTATAGTGATATTTAAAGTTTTTATGTAAATTATAATTTTTTATTAATTAATTTTGACGAATACTGATATATAATTGACATTGAATTTTTAATATGATAGAATGAAAAAAATTAATAGAATACATATATGGTAATTATAAATATTAAAAGGGAATGCAGTGAAATTCTGCAACAGCCCCCGCTGCTGTAATAGGGACAAGTGTTTAATATGCCACTGAGAAATTGGGAAGGTAATAACATTTGGTTGAACTTAAGTCAGAAGACCTGCCAAATATGTTTAAGTATATCTTTCGGCGGGAAAGTGAGTATTATCTAAATGCATAGTATACTATGTTTTTATTGTTTTGCTTTTAAACTGCCTAATAGGCAGTTTTTTTAATGTAATCCTATTCTAAAAACATATGAAATAGAAGTTATTTCATATGTGCTAAGGAAATCATAGATTAAAAAAATAAAATTGGGAGTGATATTTAGTATGAAAACAGCAACTAGTATACCAAAGTACGATGCGAGTAAATTTATGGGGAAGACTCATGATTTTTTAGAGACTCAATTAATGTATGCAGCAATAGAACTGAATTTGTTTGGTAAATTACAGTTCCCTGTTACAATTCAAGAATTAGTTAATCAAACTGGATACAATTCAAGGAATTTAGAACTTCTTTTGAATGCATTAACCGCTATCAATTTTTTAAGAAAAGAAGGTGATAAATTCTCTAATTTACCAGAAACTAATTATTATTTAAACCCAGGTAGTAAGATGTATGTGGGAGAACATCTTCTTTATTGGAGAGATATGACAAACCTCGCAAACGTTGTAGAATTAGTTCAAGATGGTTCTAAAAAAGTGGATTTCAAAGACCAGAACGGTTCTGATTTTTTTGATTTTCGTTCCATGAATCAAGGAGCAAGAAATACAATGTATTTGGGAAGAGTTCAGAAATTTATTTCTTTAATAAATAGATATTTTGATAAAGAGGAGGAATTTAAAGTATTAGATATGGGTGGTGGTTCAGGAATCATGTCTATTGAAATTGCCAGAAATTTTCCTAACGCAAAGGGTGTAGTATTTGATCAACCTTTCGTAACAGAATTGACGCAAGAAGTTATAGAAGAATATAAAGTAGCCGAACAAATAAGTACTCAATCTGGTAATTTTGTTACGGATTCTTTTGATGACAAATACGATCTTATAATAGCTTCAGGGGTTTTAGATTTTGTCGGAGATTTGGAAAAAATGATAAGTAAATTATGCGATTCACTTAATGATGATGGTTATATTTACATAAGTACTCATGGAATTAATGAGGAATTTACAGCTCCCAAAAAGTATATTTTGGGATGGTTGTCAAGTCATTTAAATGGTTTAGATATTTTGAAACCAGATCCTATAATAAGAAAGACAATTAAAGATTCTGGACTTGAAATTATATTTAATGATGAAAGTGGACTTAATTATATGGTAAGGAAGAAAAAATATGAATGAAGGGGGAGAAAAACGTGTTATAAAAATTATCGCAATGGGAATAATTCTTCTTCTAGCAATTAGTTTTATTTCACTTTTTTTAGGGCGCTATTCCTTATCGCCATTAGAAGTGATAAAGATATTACAGCATAAGATTTTAGGTATAGAAGAAACAGGTGCTTCAGTTAATGTTGTATGGAATATCCGTATGCCAAGAATATTTTTGAATATTTTAGTTGGAGCGGGTTTAGCAGCTTCAGGAACTGCTTTTCAAGGTGTATTTCAAAATAGATTGGTAAGTCCAGATATCTTAGGTGTAAGTAATGGAGCTGGATTCGGTGCAGCATTGGCCATGTTTTTAGGCTCAGCATCACCTTTTGGAATTGCTACTATGGCTTTTTTAGGGGGATTAATAAGTGTTGCATTGACTTATTCTATCTCCAAAATCAAAAAAGAACATTCTACACTTGCTTTAGTTCTCTCTGGTATTATTGTTGCATCATTTTTTAGTGCTTTAATATCTTTTATAAAATTAGTGGCAGATACTGATTCTGTTTTACCATCAATAACTTATTGGCTAATGGGAAGCTTTGCAAGTGCAACTATGGATAAGTTTTTGTTTGCAAGTATTTTCGTAGGTATTGGTTTGGTCATATTATTTTTAATGCGTTGGAAACTAAATATACTTTCTATGGGTGATGAAGAAGCATACACTTTAGGCATAGACCCTGCTAAGAACCGAATGGTAATTATTCTTGCTTGTACATTTATAACAGCAGCTTGTGTGACTGTAACAGGAATTATTGGTTGGATAGGAATGATAATGCCTAATATGTGCCGTGAGTATGTAAGTGCAAATAATAAATTATTATTACCGGCATCAGCAGTTTTGGGAGCTTTATTCATGGTTGTAGTTGACTTGATAGCCCGGTGTGCAACTGCAGCTGAAATTCCTATCGGTATTTTGACCGCTATTGTAGGAGCGCCAGTTTTTGTATTAATCTTTTTTAAGAGAGGAGGAGCTATTAGTTGAAACTTGCTGTTGTAAATGGATGCTTTAGTTATGATTATAATAAGCCAATTTTAAAAAATCTTTCTATTGACCTAGATGAAGGAAAGTTTCTATGTGTATTAGGACAAAATGGAATAGGTAAAACAACTTTTTTACATTGCCTTACAGGAATTTTAAAATTACAGTCTGGAAATATAACCTTAAACGGAAAAATAATCGATGGAATTTCTAAATTGACAGATGTTGCGTATGTTCCACAAGCTCATAATGTTTCTTTTCCCTATACTGCCCTTGATATGGTTTGCATGGGAAGAACAAAACATATGAAATTTTTTTCAATGCCTTCAAAATTAGATAGAAATATTGCAATGGAAAGCCTTGAACAAATGGGAATAGAATATTTAGCAGAAAGAAAATGTTCTCAGATGAGTGGCGGACAATTACAAATGGTTTATATTGCAAGGGCACTTGCGGGAAATCCTAAACTGCTGATTTTAGACGAACCAGAAGCACATCTGGATTTTAAGAATCAAGAATTAATATTGAGGAAATTGAAAAAATTAGTTGAAGAAAGAAATATTTCTTGTATTATGAATACTCATAATCCGGAACACGCTTTGAGAGTAGCTGATTATTCACTTCTATTAGGTAAAGAAGGAAGCTATGAATTTGGAAAGACTACTACAGTTCTAACGGAAGAAAATATAAGTAAATTTTTTGAAGTTAAAACTAGGATATTGAATTTAGCAACATTAGGTATCAATACGAAAGCATTCGCATTAGTAACTGAATTATAAAAAAGAAAGGTTGATGTGATAATTATGAATAACAAAAGAAAAATGTTGGTTTTATTGATAATATTAATAAATACAATGATTTTATGTTCTTGTGGGAACAAAGAGGTCACGGAAAGTAAAACAAATGTAGAAGTTAGTACTCGAGCTATTGTAGATTTAGCAGGTAATGAAGTAAAAATACCTGGAGCAAGTGAAATAAATAATGTTGTTATTGTTGCACCACCATTACTTGCAACTTTTGCAAGTGTAGTAAAAGATACAGAAAAGTTAGTGGGAATTCATCCAGCTTCAATCAATAATGCAAATAAAGATATCTTGAATCTTTTAGTACCTAATTGGGAAACAATCAATACCTCTTTTTTGAAAGGATATACATCTAATGGGGAAGAAGTATTAAAAATGAACCCTGATATAATTCTAATTTATGGAGATTTCCAAAGAAAAGGATTAGAAAATATAAATGTTCCAATTATAGATTTTTATTTGGAAGATGTGGAAAATGAGATATGGTCAGTAAAAGTAGATATATTGATGCGTGAAATCTTTGAGATAGATAAAGATGACACTTTGCAGAAAGAATGGGATGAAGCAAATAAAATTGTTGAAGATGCTCTCAAAAACGTAACAGAAGACAATAAAAAACAAGGATTAATGGTTAGAAATAATAATAAAGAGTCATTTAGCGTAAGAGGTGGAAATTATTATGGAGATGATTGGTTAGTTAAAACTGGACTTGAAAATCTCGCTGGAGATTTAAAGGGCGATAATGCCCAAGTTTCAATGGAACAATTATATGAGTGGGATCCAGATATAGTTTATGATTTTGTAGGAATAGATGCGGATGTTTATCTGGAAAATGGAATAGAGGGTAAGGATTGGTCACAAGTAAAAGCGTTTAAGAATAAACAGATATTTGACATGCCAAAAGGTATGTTTAACTGGGGTTCCCCTAATGTAGATTCTCCACTTACTCTTATTTGGATGACAATGAAAAATTATCCTGATACTATAAGCCAAGATTTCTTTAATAAATATATGAAAGATTTTTATGAACGTCAATATGACATTGAACTAACAGATGAATTAATTGAGTCTATCCTAGACCCTATAAAATAATAATAAAAAAGCTGATAGATTTTATAATCTTATCAGTTTTTATTTTACTTATATTTTATTGAATGCATTATTAATAATTAGGCAAAATATTTTCTTTTATTCTAATATCAATTTTAGTATAATATTTATCTTTACTAGGATATTCATTTTTAATAATATAATTGAACATAAGTTTTGCAGATACATAACCTTGATCAAAAACATTTTGGCAGATAGTAGCATCAATAGTATCTTCAAGGACATATTCAAGAGTTCTCGGTAAATCTCCAAAAGTAATTACACATATTTTCTTTTCCAATTTTAATTCTTTTAGTGCTTTAACTACTCCATAAATACCACTACCTGTTATGTAAAGAGCATTAATATTTTTATATTCCTTAAGGATTCTAAGTGTTTGTAAATATGAATCTATATCATCTCCATTATTTTCACAAATCTCAACAATCTCAAAATCATGGTAATTTTTTTTGGCATTATTTATAAATCCTTCAACACGTTGACTATGACTAAGCGATTTAGTAGAACCAGTTATAATTGCTAATTTAAAGTTTCTATTAGTAACAAGTGCCAACATACCTTCGGCAGTTTTACCACTTTGGTAATAATCATGTCCAACATAACATAAGCGTTTAGATTTTTCAATATCAGAATTAAGAGTAATAACAGGAATTTTGCTTTCTGTTAATTGAATTATTTTATCCTTCAATTTTTCAGTATTAACTGGAGAAATCAACAATCCATTCATGCCCTTTTTTTCCAATTCTGTTATATATTTAAGTTGATTATATTCGTCAAATCCATATGTTTGATAAATTTCTAATTGAATACCATAATTGCTGAATTCTTCTTGCGCCAATAACAATCCTGATTTCATATTATCAAAAAAATAATTTTCATTTGCAGGTAAAATAATACCTACAGTAGTTCGCTTTTTTGTTCTAGCTAATGCTGATGCAGCCGTATTAGGTGTGTAACCAAGTTCAGCAGCAATTTTTTTAATTCTTGCACTAACTTCTGGACTAACACCTCCTCTGTTATGAAGTGCTCTATCAACTGTTCCTCTAGATACATTGGCAAGTTTAGCTATTTGTTCTGAAGTAATTGCCATCCAATTGCCTCCTTTATTTCTATTACGTGTACGAGAACACGTAAATAGCATCTATATACTACAAAACATTTATTTGGAATGTTTTAACTATCATATTAAATTATATCACTAAATAATAAATTTACAAGTCTTTGTGTCTTTGTATTAATAAAATACTATTGACAACTGACTAGGTATAGTTGTATAATATACACAATCCGTGCACGTGAACGGAGACGCCGAATAATATTATTTACTAATAGGAGGAAGGAAAATATGAAAAATATCGTTAAAATTTTATGTTTGATTCTTAGTATGATGTTAATGGTAAGTGTGTTGGGAGCTTGTTCTAATAATGAAAAATCAAAAGATGCTAATACTAGTAGTAAATCAGAAGATAATAAAAGCAATAAAAAGAATGAGACCACTACTAGTAAAAATGAAAAGTTTAAAATTGTAATGGTTGCTAAACACGAGGGGATTCCATGGTTTGATGATATGAGATTAGGTGTAAATAGTTTTGGTGAGAAATATTCAGACTTTGTTGAAGCTAAACAAATTGCACCTGAAGGTGGTGATCCAGCTAAACAAGTTCAAATGGTAGAAGATCTAATTGCTCAAGGCGTAGATGCTATTATAGTAGTTCCTAATGATCCTCAATCAATGAAACCGGTACTTCAAAAAGCTAAAGATAAAGGAATTATAACTATTAGCCATGAAGCAACTAATTTAACGGATGTTGTAGATTATGATATTGAAGCATTTAAAAATGAAGATTTTGGTAAATTAATGTTTGAAAATCTAGCATCAGCAATGGGTGGTAAAGGGCAATTTGTAGCAATGGTTGGCGGATTAACAATGCAAACACATATGGAATGGTATAATGCAGGAATGACTTATCTTGCAGAAAAATATCCTGAAATAGAAGCAGTATCTGAACAACCATACGAAGATAAAAATGATGACACAATAGCAAGAGATAAAGCTTTAGAAATATTAAAAGCATATCCAGATATTAAAGGTTTTGTTGGAACATCAGTTTCATCTGGAAGTAATTTTGCTGCAGTATTAAAAGATAAAAACAGAACAGATGTAGCTGTAGTTAGTCTAGGTATACCATCAGTTTCATCATCTTACATAAATGAAGGTTACATGAGTCACGCACAATGTTGGAGACCAGCAGATGTAGGTTATGCTAGTTGTTTGGTTGCATTAAAAATGTTACAAGGAGAAACAATAAGTAATGGTATAAATTTAGATGTACCAGGATACGAAAGTATAGTTATTGATAAAGAGAATAAAATTATTTATGGTGATGCACCTATGATTCTTAAGGCAGGTCAATTTGAGGATGGAAAATATCCTTTCTAAATTAACTAATAGACATTAATTGAGAGCAATCTCATTTAATGTCTATACAATTTCAAGTAAATGAAGGAGGCAATTAATATGTCAAAACCAATACTAATTGCAAAAAATATATATAAATCATTTGGGGGAATAAAAGCTCTTAAAGGCGTTGATTTAAATATTAATGAAGGAGAAATACGTTGTATTGCTGGAGAAAATGGATGTGGAAAATCTACTATTGTTAAGATAGCTAGTGGTGTTTATAAAGCAGATTCTGGCACACTTCAAATTAATGGTCACATTTACGAAGAATTAAGTCCGATAACAAGTATTAATGAAGGTATACAAGTTATTTATCAAGATTTGTCATTATTTAATCATATGAATGTAGCTGAGAATATAGCATTTAATAAACAAATATATGAAAAAAAACACTTTATGAATTGGAAGGAAGTTCAAAAATTAGTTTCAGAACAATTGGAACAAATAGGTGTGAATTTGGATTTAAATGCAACTGTTGGTAGTTTATCTATTGCAAATCGTCAATTAATAGCTATATCTAGAGCGCTAATGCTAAATGCAAAAATTTTATTTATGGATGAACCGACAACTGCTTTAACAAAAACTGAAGTTGATCGCCTATTATCTATTGTTGTTGAACTCAAGAAAAAAGGATTAGGTATTGTTTTTATTAGCCATAAGCTTAATGAAGTATTTAAAGTAGCTGATCAAATTACCATATTGAGAGATGGAATAAAAGTAGGAGATTTTTCAAAAAGTGAATTGAATGAGAAAAGTTTGAGCTTTTATATGACAGGCAGAGAAGTAGAATACCCTAAATATATAAGAAATACAAAAGATGATACAGAATTATTGGAAGTACAAGGATTGACTAAGAAAGGTAATTATGAAAACATTAATTTTACTATGAATAAAGGTGATATATTAGGTATTACTGGGTTATTAGGTTCTGGTAGAACAGAATTGGCATTATCTTTGTTTGGTTTAAACAAGCCAGATTCAGGTAAAATATTTATAGATAAAAAAGAAGTGGAAATTTGCAAGCCAGAAAATGCGGTTAAACATGGTATCGCATTATTACCTGAAGATAGACATACACAAGGATTATTTTTAAATCAGAGTATTAAAGAAAATGTAAGTTCAACAATATTGGATAGTTTGAAATCAAATTTTGGGTTTATTAACAAGAATAAAAACACTAAATATGCAACTGATGTAGTATACGGTATGAATGTTAATACTAAGAATATAGATTTATTATCAAAAAATCTATCTGGAGGAAATCAACAAAAAATTGTTATTGGAAAATGGGTTATCAGAGAACCTAAAATTTTTATACTAGATTCTCCTACAGTGGGTATAGATATTGGTTCAAAAGCTGAAATATATAAAAAAATTCATGATTACGCTAATCAAGGTATGGGAGTAATTTTAATTTCAGATGAAATAGAAGAGATATTAGCTAATGCAAATAAATTATTAGTTATGTATGATGGTCAAATAATTAAATCATATGACGAAGAAGAAATGCAAAATCCTAATATAAAAACTGTACTTATAAATCAAATAAATAACCCAGTTAATATGGAGGTCTAAAATATGGATAGTACAAAACAGGGTAAATTGAAAATAAACAAAAGAAAATTAACTGATATGGAAAAATATTTACTTATTATCATGATTGGGTATATCTTATTAGTAAGTTTTGTCAATCCTATGTTTTTAAGCTTCGAAACATTATTTGACATGTTGAGAAGTGGATCGGGGACAATGATATTAGCTCTAGGCGTAATGATTGTCATTATTTCAGGAGGAATTGATGTTTCATTTACTTCTATTGCAATTATCGGAGCTTATTCTGCTATTAATATAATGTTAGAATTTAATATTGATAACATTTATTTCGCATTATTAGTATCAGGTGGTATCGGTATATTTTTAGGTTCTATTAATGCATTAATCATTTACTTTTTCAAATTGCCCACATTAATTGTAACTTTAGGTACTTCAAGTGTTTTCTATGGATTTATGACAACATTTATTGGGACAAAATCTATTCCATTAGCTCAAATGCCAAGTAGTCTTGTTGATTTTGGATCTAAAAATATTTTAACCTTATCAAATAAACATGGTCGATACGGTTTATCAGTATTTATAATAGTTATTTTAATTGTATTATTTATAACATGGTTTGTGATGCAGAAAACAATGCTTGGAAGGAAGATAATCGCCATTGGAAATAACGAAGAATTTGCTAAACGTATTGGGGTAAATATATTACAGACAAAACTATTCATTTATTGTTATATGGGATTGTTATCAGGTATAATGGGCATAATTTATTTCAGTGATTTAAAGATAGTTAATCCAGTAACTCTAGTTGGTTCAGAATTGATGATTATTGCTGCAGTTGTTATTGGTGGTGTTAAATTAACTGGAGGACATGGAACAATATTAGGCACAGTACTTGGAGTATTATTGATTCAATTGTTCAAAAGTACTTTGGTTTTTCTAGGTCTATCAACATCGTGGAACGATTTATTTATTGGTTGTATCTTAATTTTTAGTGTATGTATTATATCTTATAAAGAAAGAATAAGGAACCAAAAAGAATTAAGATTCAATGACCAATAATAAAAAAGGAGATTGAAATATGGAAAATGTTCAATTTAAAAATAGAATAGATATACTTCTAAAATATACAAAAAAAGATATAGGACTAAGTGTTTTAGGAATTGCAACAATAATGATTACCTTTATTTTAAGTATCACTCTAGGAAAATCATTTTTTTCAATAAATAACTTTCAATCTATGATGTTTCAAATAAGTGAATTTGGGTTTTTAGCTTTAGGTATGTCTATTGCTATGTTAACTGGTGGAATTGATTTGTCAATAGTTTCTAATGCTGGTCTTTCAGGTGTACTAGCAGCATTAGTAATGTCAGGCAAAATCATTCCAATAACTGATAATAATCAATTATTTATTATTATTTTAGCAATAGCAGTTGCAATTATAAATTCCATATTATGTGGTTTTATAAATGGTATATTAATAGCTAAAATATCAGTTCCACCTATTATTGCAACATTAGGTACAATGATATTATTTAGTGGCATAGGTATGGCATTGACCAATGGTGAAAGTGTAGGATTATTGGTTGATAATTATTGGAAATTTGGAACATCCACAATTGGGCTAATACCATATATTTTTATCATAATGGTAATAACAATGATTCTAATAAATTTTTTCCTATCAAAGCATAAATTAGGTAAAGAAATATATTTGATTGGCGAAAATAAAATTGCATCATTATTTTCAGGACAGAATACTGAAAAAATAATTATTAGAATTTATATGATTATAGGTTTTTTATCAGGAATTGCATCGTTAATTATGATTTCACGTGTAAATTCTGCTCGTATGGGATTTGGTGATACATATCAATTACAAGCTATCCTAGTTGCTGTATTAGCGGGCTATGATCCAAATGGAGGTAAAGGAAAAGTACTAGGAGTAGTCTTAGGTATTACATTACTACAATTTTTACAAAGTGCTTTTACTATATTAAACTTCACTCCATATTCAAAAAAACTAATATGGGGTTCTATGTTACTTATTGTCATGATCATAAATTATTTTTTGAATAAAGAAAAAAAGCCTAGAAAAGTAGCTGTAAAAGAAGTTTCTAAACAATAGTATAATTTTAATATGGAGGTACTGTCATGGAATATAATAATATGTATAAGACAATACTAAATGAATTAGAACAAGTTTTTGATAGAATCAATTTAAATCAAGTTAATGATTTAATTTCTGCCATTGAAAAACATAAAAGAATATTTCTAATGGGAGTAGGTCGTGAAGGATTAGCTACTAAAGGATTTGCAATGAGGTTAATGCATTTTGGTAAAGAAGTTCATTGGTGTTGGGATGATACAACACCAAGCGTTACAGAAGATGATTTATTTATTTTCACATCTGGCTCTGGTGAAATAGGTCATATTCATTATGTGGTAGAAGAAGTAAGAAAAACTAATGCAACAATAGCATTGATAACTGGGGTACCAGATAGAAAAACTGCTTCATTAGCAGATATTATAGTTTGGGTTCCAGCAAGTGTTTATAAAGGTAAAGATAATGTTGTACCATCTATACAACCAATGGGGAATTTATTTGAACAATCTTTATTTATATTACTTGATATGATAATTATTATGTTAGTCGATGAATCAGATAATACATTTGATCATATGTCTGCTAGACATAGAAATTTTGAATGAAAATATTAATCCCCCAGCTATGCTGGGGCGAATAGAGTAAGCGGTAGTGTTAAGTATGTTATTAAAAAGCCTCCTATGGTAAGATGATACTGGTGTCGCAAGCCAATATCAAATAGGAGGCGGTCCTAATGGACAGTTCAAGTTTATCACACACTAGATGGAAATGCCAATATCATATCGTATTTATTCCAAAGTACAGACGTAAAGTGCTATATGGACAAATAAGAGCAGATATTAAAGAGATTATGCGAATATAAAAGAGTTGAGATAATTGAAGGAGCAGTATGCCAAGACCACGTACATTTATGTGTAAGTATA
>NZ_BTPT01000063.1:0-32290 GCF_054408565.1 Vallitalea sediminicola | reverse complement strand
AATTATTTAGTGTATTAAAATTCATATTGTTCCGCTAACTTCATTACTTCATTCCAATGTTATCCATGCTAAATCACTCCTAAATTGATTATTATTAAATTAATGCTTATACTAAATAAACAAATCCTGCTTAATAAATTTCTATTAGCTGATTCAGTTGTAATTGGATTTATTTTAATAAGTATCTTACATATGGTAGATGGTTATTTTTCTTTTACCAAGAATAAAAAAGTTGATGGAGTTGTATATTCTTTAATCAAAACTAAGGCTACAGTTCATCACCGTAGCCTTAATAAATGAGTCTATTCAACATTTTATTGTTATTCTTGTGTATCATTTATCTACTTCCATTAAACTCCTTATATAACTTACTAAGTGCCTTCTTTTCAATCCTCGAAACATATGACCTAGAAATCCCTAGCATATTTGCTATCTCTCTTTGAGTCTTTTCTGCTCCATTATTCAACCCATATCTTAACTCTATTACTGTTTTCTCTCTCTGTCCTAGTACATACTTCATTTTATTATATAATAGACGTATTTTCATTTTCAAATCAACTTGGTCTATAATAGAATCTGCTTTTGTTTCAATAACATCTATTAAACTGATTTCATTACCTTCTTTATCAATTCCTATAGGTTCTTGAAGTGATATTTCTTTTGCATGTTTCTTTTCATTTCTAAGCATCATTAGTAATTCATTATCTATGCTAACCAAAAGACTACATTAGAAATAGGATATAGTGAGTTATCAGTTAATGAGTTACCAGAGATTACAATAGGGAATAGAATTAGAAAAAGCAGATTAAAAAAGGGGTTATCACAAGCAACTCTTGCTAAGGAAGCTAACATTGGTAGGAAATATTTAATAGGTTTTGAAAATGACCGATACTTTCCTTCTTTATATAATATAAGAAATATTGCTGAAGTATTACAGGTAAATGAAGATTATTTATGTGATAGTTATTTGAGGTTTATTAAAAATAATCCATCTGAGAAAATATTATCAATTAGAAAGGGATTGAATTTAACTCGTAGGGAATTAGGTGAGTTATTGAATGTTCATTCTGGTACGATAAAAAAATGGGAGATCAGTATTTCTATTATTAATAGGTTTAATTATAGTAAACTTGTATCTTTATTAGAAATTGAGCCTACTCGTTAGTAAGCTTTAAAAAATTACTTATGCTATAATTTATATTTTTATCCTAACACACTATAATCATCACAATTAATTGAATAAATTTTGTTATTATTTTGCACCCTTTCTATAGTCATTATTATTCTAACTATTATAACTAACTATCTTGATATGTATATTTTTATTTAGAGTAACTTATAACTTTTTATGACTTGCTTAACATCTTGTTTTGTATTGATATATGTTGTAAATATATCACTTTCCAAAGTAAAATTTTGTATTTTAACTATATTAATATTACAACAGAAAATAATCTTATACTTAAGATATTTACGTATATTATCATTAATAGTTTTCTTAAACCCTAACCTAACAAACATTATTTTATACATTGAATATATAACTATAAAATACATTACAATAATAAATGAAATAGAACTAATGGTGGGGAAAATGAATTCCTTTATTAGTAAAGATTTATCTCTATTAGGTAAATCATTAATTAATAGTCTGATTGAATTATACAGCCAATAAATTGAGATAGCAGCAATAATTGAATAAATAATATTTTGCATTTTTTTATAATTATTTTTGTTAAATCTAGTATTCGTTTCAATAAATCCCACAATCATTGATAAAAATATAATAACCAATAGAAAAAAAACTTCTTCACCAAACGAAAAACTATATAAATTTGTTACAAATTGCACTACTATGGCTATCTTTAGATTATCTTTAATTATACCTTTGAAATAATTAAAATCTTTAGCCCTATTTATTGCCTTGTATGTAGATACAATACCTGTGCTAAAAAACCAAATGATAGTTATTTTTATTAAAGCAAGTTCCCAAAAATTAATTTTTATTAATATAATAAGCATTGCAACCATATATACAACTAATACTAAATTTAGTCTAACAAATTGCTTTGAAAAAAACATCTTAATTATATCTATCAAATTTTGTCTAGTTCTTTTCATACTTATTAAGTATACACCCAATACTAAAATTAAAAAAGCGATTGCTAATTCTCTATTAGTAAATACATCCATAAAACTAGGATATATACTTTTTAATTCTGCACAGATTTTATTTATCAACTTAGCAATCTCATTAAATTTACTAATAATTAAATTTACTAAATTATAAACAACTTGTTTTGTATAATCATACCTATAATATAACATAAAAGTAAACGGAATAATTACTATTAACAATATAGACTCAATAATAACTAATCTCTTCCAAATTTTCATATTTCACCTCAAAATTATGATTTATTACCTAACGTTCTTATGCTTAACTATCCAATAGCTCCTTGAGTTCCAAAGTAATTTCTGTTTTTTCCCTATCGTACTCCTCTATGATTTTAGATGCCCTCTTAAATAACATAATAATTGAATCATACTCTGAATAACTAGGTATTAAGGATTTTATTAATATTTTTAGTTGTGCTATAATTTCATCATTGTAATTATCTTTTGTCTCCTGAAGCAGATAGTAAACAATATTTGAATATTGCTTTATGTTAGTTGCATTACTAGTAGGTATAGTATTATTAAATTTAATAATACTGTTTTTCAAACATTGCAGTTTAATTTCATCTGTTAAATGTGGTATTAATTCTTTCAACTTTTTATTAATATGCTCATTTCCTATTTTATCTATCATACTATTAAATATGTCCATAGATATATAATCGTATCTTTCATATTTTAAAATAAGATCAATTGTGCTAAGAAATATTTTGTTATTAACTTCACTATTATGCAATATAGACTTTATTTGATTTAAACTGAAAAGTGATTGCTTCGGTTGCTCTATCTTAAATATTATTTCAATTATTACTTCTAGTTTATCCGATTCTATTCCAGAATTTATTTTGCTAACTATTAAACCAGCAAATTTTTTGGTTAACTTCAAATCTATAATTCCACACTCTAATTGGTATAATTTTATTATATCCTCCTTAGTTGAATTATTAATAAAATATATACACATTTCATTATTCTTATATTTTTTATAATGCAATTCATGTAGACATATAATCAATTTTTCATATTTATATAATTGTTTAAGATTAATTAAAGCTTTATAACTTTGATATAAATATGTTAGAGAAGAATCTTGTTTCCATTTATTAATCCATCTTTCAATAAAAATAATAGTTTCATCATTTAATTCAGAATTAATCTTTCCACTTCTTAATTGTTCTCCAATATCTATATTATCATTAGATTTCTTCATAAAAATATAAGGTGTTAACGATTTTGAAGTATCCATCCATATTTTAACTTTATCTAAAAAGATTCTTAATTCATCGTTTGATATAATATTATTATTTCCTTGATAATAGTCTTCAATAATATCAGGATCATTTAAAATACATCTTTCAAAATAATTCCACCTTTGCTTAATGGCAATCATAATAGTAAAAGTACTTATATCATCTAAAATAAATTTTCTTTCTTCATCAATTTCCAATGCTATATAATAATACATCGCATAGTCATTAATAAATCTTTTTATTTGTCTAGGCGTTTGTCCCCTATAAGCATAGTAAAGTACTTGAGTTAATTTGCTTATTTCATTACTTCTAAGCTCATTAAAAGGAAGTTTATTAATCATATCTCTAATATATTCATCTCTATCACTCTCTTTTAATGTTGGTATTCGGAAATTTACCTGAAAGAATTTATCAATAAACTCATCACTATATGTCCTTGATATGCTTAACTTATCTCCTTTTTCACTATTTCCTATCTTTTGAGACAAATAATACTTAATAGCTTCATCATCACATGGAATAATATATAGGCAATCTTTTACATCCATATATGTTTTTATTGTACTCATTACCTCATAAGCTGATTTTGGATCACACCTATCTATATTATCAAATACAATTACCAGTTTTTTAAATCCTTTTTCTTTCACCTTTCTAACTATATCACAAAATATTTCTTCAAATTGCTCAGGAGAAAAAGTTGGTAATAATTTTTGTTCTACTTCATAAGAACGAAGAATAACCGTTTTTAAAAATTTTTGCATACTACCTGAAAGAATCTTAAATATTAATCCAGCTACCCCTATTGATGAAATCAGGTATGTTGCTGAGTTTAAAACTATATCAATCAATGTAAAATGTTTCCATTTCTTTAATTTGTTAATACATTCAATATTATTTGGTATTGTAAAAAATATTTCTTTTATAAAAAAAGCCACAAGAATTATAACAAATACAATTATAAGCTGCATACTAATTTTTTTTAATTCTGTAGTCATAGTTTTACTATTTATTTTAAATTCTTTTTTCATCGCAGTTTCTTTATTTAGCATATCTTTTAAATTCAAATCTTTTTCATTCGTATATTCCTTATCTATAATTTCTTTTTGGATAAGTTGCTTCTCTATCTCAAATAAAATAGACCTTCTTAATGATGTACCATTAAATTTCCACATATCTATGTCTAAAACTATTACGTCTTTAGAGTCATCTAATAATTCTTTTATTTTATTAACTATAAAACTTTTACCTGAACCCCATATACCAAAAAGTCCTATATTAAATGAACAATTACTCATTTCTATTTTTTTTATTGTTCTTGCCATAACCTTAGCTATACTTGTATGTATATCAAACTTATCTTTATCATCTATAGTATCAAACAAAAAGTACTTCATTCATAATTTCACCTACATTCTAAAATATTTCCTTATTAGCTAATAAGACATTCTAACTATTATCAAAAAGTTCAACTTATGACTATGATGTCTATCTCATACAATTCAATACGTATTTGATTGATTTCTACTTATTAAATTTTTTTAAATTCTTTTTTATATATAACGTAATATTTTTTGTTGGCATCATATCATTATTAAAGTCCCATAATTCTAAACAATCCTTATCCTTATAAAATTCAATAGTAAATGTATCTTCTTTTATTAATGGCTTATTTATTTTTTCTCCTGCAATAATATTTCGTTTACCTACCATTTTATTATTATCTAGCAAAACAAATGTTACAATATATAAGTCTTTCACACATGTATAAAAAAAACTTGATGATTTTGAATCATTTAATATTCTATCATCTCTAATATGTATTACAGGGTAACAATTGGTACATGCATTTTTTTCAATTTCAGTCTTACTATTTGTTAATTTAATATTTTTCAATTTAATACAATTAATAAATGTAGATTCTTTTATATTTAAAACGCCATTTGGTATTTCTATGCTTTCAAGACTTTCACATGCCTCAAACGCATAAGTTTCAATATTATTCAAACAGTTAGATAGATATATAGTATTTAAATTTTTACAGTTAGCAAAAGCTCCAGAACAAATTACCTTGACACTATTAGGAATAACAATTTCTTTTAAACTGTAACAGTTAATAAAAGTCTTCCATGGTATGCTAATAATATGGTTTGGCAGCTTTATATACCATAAGGACTGACAATTTGCAAATATCATATGATTTAATTCTCTAATACTATCTGGTAATAATACTATTTGTAGTTTTACACAATTAAAGAAAGCGCCTTTACCAATACCTATAATACTGTTTGGCAAATTTATTTTTTTTATAAATTTGTTATTTGAAAAACTCATTTCTTGTAAATATTTCACTCCACATGGGATAGTGTACTCAATATCTTTTTTACCTAATGGATAAATAATTAAACTTCCCATCTTTTTATTATATAAAACACCATTATCTGTACTGTAATAATCATTTTTTTTATCTACTTCTATATGTTCAAGTGCTAGACACCTTTGAAAGGAATCATTCGAAATTTCTTTTGTTTGTAATGAAATTTTCATTTGTTTAATTTTTTCACAACCATTAAATGCTGCACATCCTATACTTAATAATGAATCTGGTAATTTAATTTTTGAAATATTACAGCATTCAGCAAATGCTAAAGATTCAATATGCCTTACTCCCTCTTTCATTTCTATTTGTTGTAAATTTTTACAATTATAAAATGCTTTTGATTTAATTAATTTTACTGTATCTGGTATCATATATATATTGTTCTTTTTACTTGTTGGATAAAATAATAATTGTTTCATTGACTTATCAAAAAGCACACCTTCTTTTGAAGAGTAAAATGGGTTATTTTCATCTACTATTATTTCCTCAAGTTTCTCACATGCAAAAAATGCATCTCTACCAATTTTATTTACACTTTTAGGTATTTTTAATTTACATACATATGCACAGCCCCAAAAAGCTTCAGGTTCTATTTCTGTCTCAGTATCAGGTATTACTATAAATTGAAAATAACGATTCAGATTGTATTCTATTAGCAAATCTTCAAAATCTTCAAATAATCTTCTTATAACTTCATATGTATTGTTATAATGTTTCCATGTAAGTGACAACATACTTTCAATATCTTTATCTTTTTTATTATTTGCTAACTCCTTAACAATAAAATATTCACCAATAATATCTGGTTCCAATGGTATAATAGTCTCTTCATTCATAATATCTAATTGTGTCAATAGATCACTAAAACTACATTTTAGTAATTTTGCTTGTTCATCAATAATATTATATATTTTAGGATAAAGGACTTGTAATTCGGAAACATGAATTCCTCTCATTATCGTTGCTATTAATATTAATTTTAAACAATTTCTAGTTAATATTGTATTTGTTTTATTATTAGATAAATCAATAATGCTTTTTTTTAATCTATGTATTTCTTTATTGTAAACAAAATCCAATGCATCTTTTTTACTCCATTTTGAAGGTTTTTCTCCATGTATATATGCGTCACTAATAAAGAGAGCATATAAAGGTCTCATTAGATTTTTATCAACTTTTATTAATATTTTTAGTAACTTATTTGCTTCGTCATTGGTCATACCCTTATTTTGATGTTTTGCATAATCAATCATTATATTAATTAATTCTGCTTCATTCAAACTCTTTAGCATTAAAAACTCTTCTGAAAAACAGGTTTCATACAATAAATCATATGACTTCATATGATCTATTAATATTTCATCGATCCATTGATCATCACGCTCAATTAGTAATAAGCGAATGTTATATCCAACATCTATATAAGCAATATATTCTATCCAATTTGCAATATCAACTACATTTGTCTTTGCGTAATCTAGGATGATTAAAGTATCATTATTAAATATATAATTATCATTAGGTAGATATCTGTAAATATCCCATTTAGACATTTGTTTAATTTGCTGATTTTCAATTAATTTTTCAAATTCCCAAGTCAATCTTGTTTTACCTTGTCCACCTGCTCCACAAATCATCCACCAACAAAATTTATTCTCTTTCAAACAAAAATTAATTAGACATTCTTTTTCTTTTTCTCTACCAAAAAAGCTTACACTTTCAGAATTAAATTTAAATCTATTTATTGGCTTTGGAAAGGTGTTATAATACTTATGACTTTGATTTATTAATTTTACATCTTTAAGATATGATTCTTCTGTATTTAAGTCTTTTGACTTATCCCTCATATATTCTTTAATTTCATCTAAATCATCTTTTATATTTTTATTCATTTCACCTAAATCATTATTAATTTTTGAGGCTAATGCTTTTTCGTTTATGTCTAATAAAGAATCTCTTATTCTTTTGAGCATCTTTATTAGACAATCAAAATAATTAAAAACTATTTTCTTTCTTATCAACGATTGACCATTGTCTTTTTTATGTTTATTAATAAATTGATGAGACTCATCCGCTATTTGATATATAAACTCAGGCTCACTAATCAGTTCTCCACTTGCGAAAATATATTCACTAATTTTATCAACAGCATTTGTACTATCAAAATATTTTTTAAAAGAACCACAATCTAATTCTGTATCTACAAAGCTCTCATTAAAATTTATAATTTTTTTTCTAATTTCATTAAGTTTTCTTTTATCTTTAATATCCAATAACTTATTTGAAATCAAAATACTTGATAAACTAGGTAATAGTAATGTTAATCCTATATACTCTAATACTCCCATATTATGTTCCTCCAACAATAAAATTATTTAGATTCATAATTAACTATAAGTAGAGCGACTTACCTTGAAAATATACTGTTAAATTATTACCATCGTTACTGCTTTTTATGTTTATCCATTAAATTAATAAATCTCTTAACAGCCTCATTAGCCATTGTATCATTTGCTAGTTCACTAGCTTTAATCCTCTCTATATGAACTCCTTCGTGGGTTAACATGACGGTTCTATAATGAGCTTCAGTAGGAGTCTCAGTGTGAATAGTATCCCCATCTACCTCAACAATAAGAGCTACTCCATCTTTAAACAAGAAAAAATCAGGTTCAATTCTTTTATACTCTTTTCCACCACGCAAAAAAACAGGCAATGGAGCAAATGAGATACCACTACTCTTTAGGGCTTTATAAAACCTTATTTCTGTTTGAGACCTAAATAATAATCCATCGCACTGTCTTGATGCTATATTATCACTTCTTACTCTACCTTGATTTGTTATACCCTTACCATTTATCCAATCCCTTGCTTTTTCTTGCCACTTATCGTCATCAACTAGCTTAGGACTTATTCTTATATTACTAATTGAACAATTTTCTACTAAAACTAAAGAATTAATTTTGCCGTTAATTTTATTAATAATTGAATTTAATTCATTTTTAAGTTGAGAATAAAGCTTTAAATCAATCATAATATCCAAACAATAATAATAAAAACTTTCATAATTATAACTATCCGTATCATATAAACTCAATTTTGAATCGCATGTGGATAATAATGCTACAATTTTAGTTTCTCCTTCTACAGCAAACATACGGGCTATGGTAGATAATATTAGATTTTTCTTATTTAAAAATTCATCCATTTATATCATTCCTTTCTATCGCAAATTATAATATGATTAAACATACTTATCAAAATTATCTCTAATTTTAAATCTTACAAAAGTCATAATTAATATTATTTGCTACTATTATATTAAATTAATATCTAATTTAATTTAGTATTTCATTGTATTATCACACTTCGGGAATCTAGAACATCCATAAAATGGACCGTATGGACCATTTCTTCTAACTAAGAAGTCATGACATACATTACATCTAACTGGATTTTTAATAATTTCTATATGCTTATTAGTATATTGGCACATAGGATAATTTGTACAACCTACAAATTTATTATCGCCCTCTCTAATTACTAATTTACCACTATCACACTTAGGACATGTCGGATTATTTTCTATATTATTATTTATATTATTATATTGCATAGCTATTCTTTGCTTAGTCATTAGCTCCTTAATGAAAACTGATGGATTTCGTTCCGGAGTAATAATATATGTAGTGTCTTTTGTTCTAGTTATAGCAACATAGAATAATCTTCTTTCTTCTGCATATAAGTACTTTTCAGCATCTGTTAATACATAAGACAATACATAATCATCAGTCATTTGATTTGGAAATCCAGTAATTCTATTCTTAGCATTAATAATTATAACGTTTTTTGCTTCAAGTCCCTTAGAGCGATGAGCTGTGATAAATGTTAATTTAACATTTGGGTACATATTGCATGAAACTTGTTTTAATTTTCCTCCTCTGGTCTTTTCAACTGTAAATTCATCTGTATCTTTTAAATCATCTATATCAAAATTATTACGTCCTATAAGCATAATCTCCGTATTATTACCGCATCTACTAACAATATCTTGAATTGCTTTAAGAGCTGCTATTGATGGTTTAGTTTCGTATCCATATATCTTTAATGGATTTGGATTATGTTGATCTGATTTTAGGTCTTTTGTAAATTGTGAAGGATTATTCATTATAAAGTTACCTGCTATGTTAATTAGTTCTTGTGAGTTTCTATAGGTCTTTTCAATTTTCATCATTTCATAATATCCAAAGAATTTATCAAATTCTTTAAAAAGATTTATATCACTACCTGCAAATCTGTATATAGACTGCCAATCATCACCAACACATAATACCTTAGCTGATACTTTATCTCTAATGGTTTTTATTAACTTATACCTACTGACTGATATATCCTGATATTCATCAATGATTATATATTTGTAATTAGGTATCCATCTTCCTGCTTGTACATATTTTGTTGCTTTATTAATCATATCATCAAAGTCTATTCTTTGAATGGATATTAAGTAATTTTCATAATAAGTGAATAGACGTTCTGCAATATCCATAAAGAGTATTGTTCTTTGTCTTAAAAATCGATTTCTACAATTTATTGCATCGTTCCTAAATTCATTAAATTTTTCTAACGTGTATCCATTAGATTTAAATAGTTGAACAAATGTATTAAATAGATTTATGAGTTCTTTAAAATACCTATCTTCTTTTTGGTCATAAAGACTACTGAATACCTTATAATAGTCTATTGGTATTAATCTAACCCCTTCATTTACAAGAATTTCTTTAAGCTTCTCTAGCAATATTCCTTTTTGATTGTAATGTGAATATGTCTCAATTAATTTAGTTCCTTTTTCAATATGTAATCTTCGCTTCCAAATCATACCCTCAAGATACCTTTGTTCTTCAATACTATTTAACCAAGGAGCTTTACCATATTTATTAATACCAAAGTGTTCTAGGTATATATCATAATCTGTTAGATAAAAATCTGGTTTATACTGTCTATGGTATTGATCTGCTGTATCATATTCATATAATTTTTCATACTCGTAATTAATACCATTTAAATATAAAAAATTAGCTATCATTAATTCTTCAAAACTCTTTACCTGCTCTCCTTGGATTGTTATTTTATCTTCTCTAAGTTCTTTTACTTTATTTTCTACATAAGTATCCTTACTCATTTTACCTTTTAAAGTTGTAAAATCTACTGATTTACAATATTCATAGTAATCGCCTATGTTTCAAATTCATTAACTTCTTTAGGTACATTTATATACAAACCATAAAATTCAATAATTTTATTAACATATTCTCTATTTTTTAATACCTCTTCTTTAAAAAACTTGTTAAAAGGGTTTCCATCTACGTATTTGTCAAATACAATAGGTGGTTTCTTTTCAACCTCTCTAATTATTTTTACTCCCAATGCATGAAATGTTAGGGATTGTACATCAACATTTAATTTTTTAACTATACGTTCCTTCATTTCATCTGCTGCCTTATGGGTATAGGATATCAAAAGTATGTTATTAGGTTCGATTCCTTTACGATCAACGAGGTATTTAACTTTTCCAGATATAGTTAATGTTTTACCTGATCCTGCTCCTGCAACTACAAGATTACTCTTTTCATCTACTACTATAGCTTGTCTTTGCTGAGAGTCTAGTGATTTTCCATCTATATTATTAAATAAATCTTCATTTTCTACTAACTGTTTCTTTACATATTCTTTGTTCCATTCTTTAACATATTTTTCAAGATTAGTGTATACATTCTTGAATGAGTTAATTGTTGATTGTTTACGAATAAAATATGAACTTAATTTATGATGTTCCATAAAATAGAATTCTTTATTAAATTCTTCTTTTATATTAATGAAGTCATGTATAATATAATCCTGCTTAGCTTCATATACTTTTTTCATATATACTTCAATGTCATTATAGTTTGAAAGAAACTCTTTCCATTCCTTAAATTTATTATCTAGATTAATATATATTTCATGAAATTCATTAAAGATATCCAACCTATCAGGATTTCCACTTATTACGAATTGATATAACATGTCAAACTGCTTTTTCAATCTATCTCTAGTTTCAACTGTACATGTTTTATAATTCAGTTGAGAAATAATCTGTAGAAATTCATGAGCCTTATTTTCATATTCCTTTAATTGATTAAATAGTATCTCATATATATTATCTAATTCATTATAACAACTAATGAAGGATTCTTTATATTGTTCAAAATCTAATTGTATTGAGCTAAGTTTATTATCTGAAATATATTTAGCTATGTATTTAAATAGAATTGAACAGTCGTGAATATCTTTATTACTATAAAATGTATATGTTGATTTATATTTATTCTTTAAAGATAATATACTATCGTTTTCTATATAAATTCTTGTTTCTATTAATTTATCATAGTCATTATTAAATTCATTGGTTAATGCAATTTGCTTTCTAAATTTGTGTTTTATTGGTATTAATAAAATATCTCCAATCACTATGTTATACTCTCCCTGTGATAATTACTGATTATTATTGCTAAATTACAAAATATAATAACATTATAATGTTTGTATGCATCTATTAATTTATCAGCATAATATTTTGTTTTATATTATATACCTATTATTTATTATTTTCAATAAATTAGTATATATTTCAACATTATCTATTATAATGTGTAGTGAATACAAATTTATAATTTTTCACTCTAAATACTTTAATATTCCCAATAAGTTAGCAATATCATATACCAATTTTCCTAAAACACGTTTATTCGTATCTTCCTGATCTACATAATTAGATAATACTAGTCTCATAATATCTTTTTTACCATTAAATATTTCTGGATGATTTATTATAATTTCATCTAAATATTCTTCATTATATATTTTTGCTATCTGTATTAGCTCCATAACAATATCCTTATGATTTTTATTGTATAATGATTCTAAATGAAATATTTTTTTGTTATATTCTGCTTTTCTTATTAGCTCATTCTGCTTATAAATTGGCTCTACATCGTCTCCGTATTGATAAATACGTTTACTAAAACCTATATCAAAATTTGATGAGTTACTAAATAAAAAATCATAATTATTTTGACTGTCAATGTTACAATTTATTGAAAATATATAATTCTTATTAAAACCATCTTGATATGGATTTAATGCTTCTATATGATCTTCTGCTTTTGTTTTAACTAATTTCAAATTACTTTTCAAATTAGAATTACATACATGGCAAGAAGGTATCAAATTATATAAAGACATAGATAAAAAAGGAAATTTATCTTGACATAAAAAATGGTCTAACTCTGGTCTTGTTTTTCCTTTGTAAATATCATTTTTTTTACTTTCATCAATTGAAATATATTGTCTATTACAATAAGGGCATACTTTAATATCTAATTCTTTTAGTAATGAATAAGCCCCCCATTGTTCTATTTCAAACAAATTTTTAATATTATTTAATGCATCCTCTCTTATTTTTGTTATACTTTGGTTGCAATTGATATTAATAATTTCATGTTCAAGTTCATTTATTTTATCCAACTTATCCTTACTTAATTTATTTTTATTTTCATTTTTATAACACTTAATATTTTTAATTACTTGTATCAACTTATTTTGTTTTTCAGGAAAATTCTTTACATTAACAACGGTATTAGTAATTTTATTAAAAATATGTTCGATAGAATATTTGCCCTTTAATTTCTTCTCTTTATAGAACGATTCATAATTAAATATATATTTAATTTCTTTATTTAAAGTCTTTTCACCTACGTCTTTTAACGCTTCATCATATAATTGATATAGGGTTTTTTTTGATTTTTTATCATTAAATTCTACTAACTTTATTAGGATTTCTGGTTTACCAATAATGATATCTTCAAAGTTATTATATAATTTTTTATAAAATATGTATTGGTGTGATTTGTTTTTATTTTCTAATTCTGCTACCTTTTGTTTAAGTTTCTTCTTGATAAATTCATTTGCATATTGTAAATGCTTTTCTTCTATTTGCTTTCTTTTTTCTACTTCTATATTTATTTTTATCATTTGCTTAAACCTTTCAACATTCTTAACATTTTATCGTGATAGTGTATCTCATCTTTAATACTCTTAATATTGTTTATTTTAAAATTCATACTCATATAAGAAATATCATCTAATAGATTTTTTACAACTCTTCTAATAATAGGTTCACCTATCCCATCTATAAAGGGACTATATTCTTTTTCAACTTTACTAACGACTTCATCCAATATTGTTTTTGAGTCATTTGTACTATTTTGTGATAATCTTTCCCACATATCCAACTCTTTTAAGCTTTTATAATAATCTTCATCTTCTTTTATTTGTAATTGGTTATCTAAACATTTACTTAGATTTTTTCGTATATTAGTTAACTCTGTTATAGTATTATTAATTTTATTCTTTGCAAATTCTCCAACAGTACTATTATTCATAAAAAAACTACTACCTAAAAGTGTATGTATATTAGTTCCAAATGTTTGCTTAAAATTATCATTATCACAAACTTCACATTGTCCATTCCTATTTATTAGAAATATGATATCTTCTTTTAATAAATCAGAAATAATATACGGTTCATTTGTTGTAACTATAATTTGTATTGTACTTAAATAATCAAAATCAGCTTTTGTGATAGCTTTTATAAATTGAATAAAATCATTTATAAAATGTCTTTTCCAACTAGGATGATAATATAGGTCTGGTTCATCTAATAATATTATTATATTATCTTGTTCTGTTAGTTCCTTTAATGAGTAACTTATCCTTGAATACATAGTTAAAGCACTATATTCGCCTGAGCTCATATTATCTTCGTTCATCCATTGTATTTGAATAGATTCTTTGAATAAGGGTAAATCTAAAAACTTTTTAATTCTTGTAATAATATTTTTATTTTTTATGTATGCCTTCGGAATAATCTTATTGTTTGGTTCAAATTTTATATCTTTTAATAAATTTAATATTTGTATAATTTTTTGATGTTTATTAAGAAAGACAGTAACATTATTTTTTTTTGCATTTAATTGGTCATTTACTTCATCTTTTAATTCACATCCATATAATAAGGTAATTTTATCTGTAATCTTTTTTGTTTGATTAAATGTATTTATTAGATATTCTATATTTTGTATATTTCTATCATTATCCTTAAAGAATTTCATAAATACTCTTAAAATATAACTTAATGATACTAATTGATTAACATTTAAAACTTTCTTTACTTTGATATAATCTAAATAAAATTTTTGATCATCAAATATTGTTAATGAATTTATTACTTTAAATACCATTTTTGTAGGCTTCTTAAACTTGTCAGTATTAAAATCAATTTTTTTGTTAAGAACGAAATCTGCAATTTTACACTTGTCATCATTATCCAAACTTTGATATGTCTCTTGTTTATATAATCCTAGTTTATCTGTTAATTTATAAAGATATTTCTCTCTTAAAAGATTGTCTGTTGAAATATCATCAACAATATCATAATTATATAATTCATCATAATATTCATCTGGACCCGAATGAGTATCATTAATAAATTTAACGATTTGATTGCCACACAGTTCCTTGTCAATAATTAATTCGCAATCAGTATTGAAGCTTGGTGAATAGTGTATTACTTTATTTTTTACTTTCATACGTATTAATTCAGATTTATCCATTACTACTATGTTTTCATTTTCTAAATCAAGTTTATTATTTTTAAATTCACCTTTTCCATTGTTATATACCTTAATTTTATTAGAACATTTTATAATCATCAATACCCCTGATTTGAGTGAGTCATCATATAATTCTCCATCCATTAGCTTACCTATCATTCTTAATAAAAAACTTTTTCCTGCTCCATTTTCTCCTACAATCCCTGTAACACTTGATATTTTACATTCTTCATTATCCAAGTTAAAATATTTTTCCATATGATTAAATTCCTTTTTATGTAATTTCCCATTTTCATATTTAAATTTAACAGTACTACTAAAATTAAAACCTTGTTTTTTAAATTTATCTTTATAATTTTCAACCCATATATACAATAATTCCATTATTAATCACCTTTCTCTTTAATAGTTATACTTCTATCATTTGTCAAAAGATACTATTTTATATAGCATCTATTAATTATTTAACTTTTAGGAAACGGATTAACCCTCTAAAAAAATCCTGTAACTACACAAGAACTGGGGTCATGAGCACCCGCACCTAATACAATCTTCTCACAGTACCTTTTTTATCCCATACTAATTTAATATGCATAAAACCAAGTAAAGCGTTATTAACTAGAATAGATTACATAATTAACAGTTATCAATCAATGTGTCTATTGATAACTGTTAATTCTACTACATTATTGGACTCTTAATTTAATAATGCCGTTTGACCCGAACTCTTTAAACTCAATCAAGATTGGCTGTCTTCCTTTTAGATATTTAAAATTTACTTCTCTTTCTTTTTTCTCATATGGAAATAATGTACCAAAAAATCCACCTTGTTCAGCTTTCTCTTTAGTATCAAATTCAACTATAAAATGTCCTTCATCCAATTCTTTATCCTTAGTATTATTTAGTAACTTATAATTAATTGTAAAATTATTATATCCTAATTCTTCATTTATTTTTATATTATTAATTACTAACTCCAATCCACTTTCTAACTTGTATGATTTATTTAGCTCTAGTTCTTCTACCTTTACTTCATCTTCAACATTTTCTTGAATAACTTTATATGTTATTCCTATTGTCTTTTTACTTTCATCAACAGAAACTTGTACGTTCAAATCTAATAAAACATTTATATCTATCATCATTCTATTATTATGTATAATAGCAATACTATGATCTTTTGTTTTAATATCTTCATTGAGTTTATATTTATGATCATTAATTACTATAGATATATGATTATCTAATTTTTCTAATGCTACTTCATTTTTTTCACTATTGAAATCACATTTACACCCAATTATATCTGCTGCCTCTCTTACAGAAATATATAGAACTTCACCATTATCATATATTTCTTTGTTTAAACCAGCATCTTCTCCATTGATTATTATTTTATATATATCTTTTTTAATAACAGGCTCTTTATTTTCATCATTCTCTATCTTTATCTCTTTGTTTACAACCTCTTCTTCCACAATTTTAATACTTTCACCAAGTCCTACTGTATGGGTTTCACCATCCCAAGTAACTTCTTGTCCTAACATAGTAGCAACTTTTCTTATTGGCAAATAAGTAGTTCCTTTATATACCATACTAAATGGTATTTCTTGTCCATTACTCAGAGTATAGCTTTCTCCAACATTTGCAACTTCGTTTCCATTTAATGCAACATTTACACTATTAAAAATTACTTCAATTAATTCTGTATTCCCTGTGGCATACGCTAGTGAATTAATAAATACCATAGTAACGAAAACACCTACTAAAAATCCTTTTACTTTATTTTTCATCATCTTATCCTCCGACTAGTTATTATGATTATTCTTTTACATCTGTATTGATAACAACTATTACTTACTCCTTTTGATGAGCAATAAATTGTATAATTTATACCAATACATTTACCAGTATATATATTAATTTATTTTACATATTAAGTCAAATAACATTAATAATTTATAATACTTACTGTAAATATTCTAGCATTACTTTGTATTGATACCCTTATCTACTCACAGTATCTTTTTAAGGATAAATATATTACATAAACCATAGAATTTTTAATAATATAAGATAAAGCAATTTGCACATTATTAAAATATATACCATCACTATGTATTGGTTTGAGTTTTACATATGTATAAAACTGTCAAACTCATTTGATTTAATTCTTTCTAATATATACTTTGATTTTTAGAAGTTGAGTTTGACACACGTTATTTATGTCAAACTCAACAAGATTATCAATTTCATTTCCGTTTTAATTGATGTTTTAAGATAGGTGTTTTAGATAAGATAATTCATTCTTCATTAGATATTTCTAGATGTTTATGATTAATTATATTGGATATTACTGATTATATTTTATAGTCCTATGTTTAGATAAGTTTCCTTTGTATCTGTAGAGTGCTCATGATATATTATCTCTTCCATCTTCGATAGTCCTCTTTTTCTTATTCTCTTGCACTGGCTTTCACTTATATGTACATGATATTCAACCTGCATCCAAGTATGATGTTCTATATCTCTTAGTCTGATAATCTTTTCTTCTGCTTCATCCAGTATACTCATGGCATCATCTAATTCCATTATTATGTTCTGATATTCTTTGATTCTATTTTCTTTTTGTATCCTTCTTAATGCTATTGCTTCTACTGGTGATTTGATATTATTGGTTGCTCCTGTTTTTACTGTGTCATAGTTTATACCATTTAATGGACTTTCCTCTAAGTATTTTTCATCTATCTTGATTGTATTTTTTATTAGGTGATAACTCTTAAGGTTACTCACAATCTTATTCATTTTCTTTGTCATAACTATCTTCATTTTCTTTCACTCCTTATCGTATTAAAAAAGAAGTCCCTTAGAATATTTATTATTCTTCAAGGACTTCTAGAGTCTCTAATTACCTATTGTTGTATAATGCTTACACTTCTTACACTTTATGGTTATTCTTCCTTTTATGATGTGACCTTTAGCTAAAGTTTTATTGCAGTTCTCACACTTAATCACTTTGTCTTCTTCTTTATCTTTTTGATTCAATTAAACCACTTCTCTCATTATCTAAAATCTATTGTATTCGTTGCTGGGTATTGTTTATGTACGTTTTTATATTTGTTTGTTTATAGATCAAAGTTCCAAATGCTTAATTGTCCTTTTGCAGGTATTGGATTAATTAATTCTATATCTTCTAGTATCCATCCATACCTACCTAGTGCATAATCTCCGAAATAAAATTCATAGTTTCCAACTATATATATTTTATCACCCTCTAGTACTGCACCCTCTTCTTGACTCTCTACCACTTTTGCACAGTCAACCAATTTAGCTTTTGCAAGAATAACTCCTGTAGGTAGATTAGTAGTATTATATCCATGCATATTCAATACTCTCTTTGGTATATCTTCATAGCAGAAATCTTTATCAACTTTTTTACCTGCATGTATGTATATCTCTCCACGATAATTAGCTTTCCATGAACGAGTTTCAATTTTCTTGGCTGCTACTGCTATTAGTGTAGCCCATGGTTGAATTATAGTTAATGCTTTTCTTTCCATTGTTTCCCCTCACTTTCTTAAGATTTATTTTATATAGATATATTTTATCTTTTAATAATCGGTTAGTAATTCTCGACACATATTAATCCTGATTGGTTTACTCCTGATATCATTTTAGCAAATGTTGTCCATTTATCACCAAACTTGAATTCTTGATTGAGGTCCTCTTCAATACAGAAACGCTCAATGAATTCTTCTTTTGTTTCAACTGGCTCTCCATATTCATTGAATGCATCCAGTCCCCAGTTTTTTTCAGCAATGTTTAATGCATCTTCTTTGTCTTTAGCTGCAAACCATTCTGATACAGCATCTTCATTAAGTCTAAATACTTTCAAGATGGTTCCATGTTCAATTAGCTTTTCTCCAATTACTGCTGCATCTTCTATTGGTATACACATTTCAGTGGATTTTTTATCATGATCTGTTACATGAATCATTATGTATCCTTCTTTATCTTTATTAATTGATATCTCTTCTCCACTCAGACCTTTATAAATCTGTTGCATTTCTACTTTTCCATTTTTGTTCTCTTTCATTTATTTCACCCTTCCTGATTTATTAATCCCTTTTCCACATTTAACGCATACTCTTATAGGCTTTTCATCATTAAGACTTACAAATTTACTATTACTTGGTTTTTCAAATAACTGGTAGTCATGTTTACAAAAAAGTTGTTTTAGCTTTCCCTTAATTGGTATTGTTACTGGTTTCATTCTTCATCACCTTCTATATTATTTAGATTTATTTAATATCCACCATTATTATCTAGTAACCACTCTTTTAGTTTGATTTGAGCCTTTGCAAAAGCTAACTCCATGTCATTATCTTGAACTTTAATAATATCAGTTCCATGTTTTGGGTGAGTGGTTTTATATCCAATGGTAATACACCAATCCATAATGCTTGAATGATATATTTCTAATGCCCATCCATTTCCATCTTTGATCGTATTGTAAAATCTTAAAAAATCATCCATGTATTTTCTCCTTCCAAATACTAACCTTTAACTTATTTCTATCTTTAATTATTTATGTTATACTTACTTCTGGGTGATTATTGATGAAAAGATACTTAAGCAAATATATTCAAGTAAGCATGTTATTTATTGTTTTATTAGCTCTACCATTTTTAACTTACATAACTAGTCATTTTTTGTATTTTGGTGTATATGGATTAGTTTCTTTAATAAGTCTAATACTAATTATTGTTGTTATTGTACCCAGAGTGATTAATGTTCTTAAAGAATATATCAGTAATGTTCATTTGATATATTCTTTGATAATAATAGTTGGAATCTTATCAATCACAGTGGGTAATATTTTGTTTAATGATTTCTGAGATATCATTGATTACATCTAGATTTTACTGTTATAACCAATGATTCTGTATATCTCATCTCTTAAGCTTTCATACGCCCATCTAGGAATATCTATGTATTGAATACCAACATGCAATCTCATTGATTTTGTATTTCCTTTTATGCTTTTTGATAGATGATCTATAACTTCTTTCGTATGATCTGCATCTAATCCCCTTACATACCATACAGTGTCTTTCTTTTGTAGATAAATAGAATATGTATCTATATAATTAACTATCTTATCTTTATCTGGTGTTAACAATCCAACTTTACCAAGTTCAATGTAAGCTTTTCTATCTAGGATTACATCAAGTATCATTCTTAGTTTAATACTTATTCTTTTTTTCATATTCAACTCCTTTACTACACCAAGTTTTTAATTAAATAGCTTTCTCTTGGATTTCTTCATCCTTTGAATAGTCCAATCCATCTTGTCTACCCTTTTGATAAGAATTATAATCAATCTGCTCTTGATCAATTCCTTTACCTTTGAAGTCACCTGAGAATCCTTTTTCAATTTCATTATATTTTTTTATCACTGGTACTGGCATTACTGCAACAAGTGCATATTCCTCTTTATTCTCATTCTTCATTTTTATTGATTGTTCCTTTAACTTCTTATCAAGTCCTTGGATGAAACCAATGGCATATGATTTTCTATCAAGTCTTTTTCTTCTACTGGATGTGTTGATAATATTAACTACTTGCTTATATACTAAGGATGTTAGTTCAACATCTTCCTCTAACCCTAGAAAGATTACTCTATAGCTATTTCTTGAATGTTTTAGATATGTTTTACATCTAAAATGTTTAGCTATAACATGAGCAAGAGTCCTTTTCCATGGAGACCTCATCTTCTCGGTTTCACCTTGAACAACTTTATCTTCTTTTTCTTGTATATCATTCATTGATAATTTATGTTTACCCATCAGCGACCTAGCTTTTATAATTGCTGATTGAGCTTCATACTCATTCTGACTTTCTGCTAGTCTAAGTAATTTTTGTACTTTCTCTATAACTGATTCTAATTCATTTTGCATCTCTAATTCCTCCTTTGTAAAATCAACTTCCAGTTCTTCCTAAACTAAACCGAACTTTAGCTAACTTCAATTTATAGTTATTTTATGATATAATAAAGTCAAAATATTATGTATGAGGTGTTGTAGTGAATAAAATTGGTTTTTGCTTATCAGGTATAATGTCACTAATTTGTTTGATTGCTATGTTAATAAATGCTTTCATCATTGGATTAACACCAACTATCGGACAAATAGTATGGAATTTCTCTAGATTTACCACTTATCATTACAAAGATTTTTTACCTAACTTTTCATCGTCTTATGCTATAAGTATCATTTTCTTTATAATAAGTTTTTGCTTATGTATTATGTTCTATATAAAAGAAAAAATGGAACACAAATAGTTTTATTATAGGGGATTAATTCCCCTATAATAAACCAAGCTTTAATCCTGTTTAGCTGTAATATAATCTTCTCTGAACAATTCATATTCTTTATAGTCATGATATTCTCCATCTAGCAATTTGCAGTCTTGCTTATATATACCTACGATTCTACCATTGTACTTTGACGTTAGCTTATCATATGTGCTTTCTATAGGATTGCCTATGTAAACTCCGTATTTCAGTTTTCTGTATTTGTACTTACAAAATATATCATCAATTGCTTTTAATAAATCTCTTGCGAAAGTTATTTTTGTAGTAAAATTAACGGCACATAAATCACTACATACTTGATTTCTTTGGTTTATACCATACCTAATGTATCCCATTACATCTCCATTGCTGTCCAGTGATGCAAATTCTTGTTCATTCCAAGTTGAATTACTTGGCTGATATTCATCTGTATATCCACTATTAAAATACATGTAATGTTCTTCAAATGCTATTTCCCACAGCTTTCGCTTTAGTTCATCTGTATACAATTGAGCTGGTGCTAACATCGAATTCCTCCAATCTACGCTAAACACAATTTTCGTCTACAAGTATCTACCTCTTTTACGTATGTTATGGTATTGTGTATTAATTCAAATGAAAAGAGGTGAATATTATGTACAAAACAGGTGAAAAACCAAGCAAAGGTACATGTATATGTACTACATGTGGACAGAGGGTGGTTTTAGACAATAATACCGACATTTTACCGCCATGTCCAAAGTGTGAAGCTACTACTTATCGTAAAGCTTAGTCACATAATTTCTAATTTCTGCATCCGAATACCCGAATAACTTACCTAGTACCCAATGATCGTATATGTTGTTTGGTGTTTCGGGTACATTTTCAATCACTTCAAGAAGATACTCATCTTTAAATATATACACAATACTCCATTCTGGATATCCTTTAACTGTTTCAACTCTAGCATTTAACTTCTGCTGATTTATATATTCAACTATTTTATCAACATATATTGTCTTAGGTTGCATTAATGCTACTGGCTTAGTTCCCTTTGATACCTCATAACAATAAGCATTTAACTCACCTTGGTAATATTCTATACCCATCTTCTCACCTCTTTTCTATTATTATCTACATGAAGCCCTTCACTAATCCAAGCTTAACTACCTTCCATTCACTACTCTCATTTTTTTTATTTCTTCATATCTCAATTCATATTTCAAATCACGAATGAGTTTCTTTAATTCTTCATCATTATATGCATTGCTACATTTTTCAGCATACGTTTTAAGTAATCCAGCCACATCATAATTATTCATTAATGCCACTCCTTTACCAAATCAATCTTTTAATCATATTGAGGGCTGTTCTTCTGTACTAATCAAGCTTTGGCAATTAACTCTATATTCTTCTAACAATTTATTCATAACTTCTATGTCACCTTTTTTACGTCTTATATAGCCCTGTTCCTGAAGCTTATTTAAGTCACTGTATATTATTGATCTACTAGCGTATATATTAATGCCTGGTCTACTTAATTCTTTTATGAAATATTCTCCTATAGAACTGCTATACATGCTATATTCATAGTCACCTTTGGTAAAAATATTTCTATGTACCATACCTCCATCAAAATAAATGGTAGCTTTCCCTGTAGTAATTCTTCTGCAATTATCTGTTATAATCTTCTTAATAGTTTCTCTTCTAATAGCTATGTTTCCCTTAATCAAGTGATCACTCCTTTGTTAAACCAAGTTTTCCTATTTGTCTTTCCCTTTTGGCTCGTTTTTTTGTCGAAATTGAAATGATGGAATATAGATCATCTAATCCTGTCACTTACAAAGCTATCGAATCTAGTGAGTAATTCATCCAATTTAAGCTGTGATTCCATAAAATTAATTAATGTATAATTGGTCTTGGTAATTCTTACACTTAATAATGTAGTTGATAGTACCAGTATAAAAACAATTACTTTTAGTGCTCTTACATTTTTTTCATGCTTCCTAACTTGCACTTCAAGAGCATGGATTCTTTTTTCAATACTTTTCTCTTCTTCCATCATCGCATATCCCCTTTAACCTATACCGCTTAACAATGGTCTATTATTTAATTTATTCCTATAGATTTCTCCTATAGCATCTTTCAAACCTAAACGATTATGTGTTTTCGCTTTTTCAGAGCCACATGTGAAAATGTATTCCATCCCACAACACGTTCTTCTATATTCCAAATCTATATCTAACGTTGCTAATTCTTCTTTTATACTTTTAAAATTAGCCATATGATCCTCCCTATAATAATTTTTTTCTAACTATGTAATTGAATATTTATCATTACCAAGGATAAAATAACTTTATAATACTTAAGTTGGAGGTCTTTTTTATGAAAATAGTAGTTGATAAATCTCGTTGTCCTCAAAATCATCCTTGTCCTTCTGTAAAAGTCTGCCCTGTAAATGCTATAATTCAAGAAGGTAATAAAGCTCCAATAATAGATTATGATAAATGTATTAAATGCAAAAAATGTATTTCGTATTGTCCAATGGGAGCTTTTAAAATTGAACAATGATCTATATTTTCGATTATAATTCAATATTTAATTTGCTTTCTTGTAATCTTCCCATCTAACACTTTTAAATACTGCTTTATGATTTACCCATCTGGCAAAATTCTTTTGATATCTATTGGCTTTGTCATAAGGCATTACAAAAGGTGATATTCCTAGTTCATTTAACTTTGTTACTCTGTAGAAATCTTCTTCTGGTGTACTCCAAAAGCCTATTAATACATAACACATAATTTTATAAGGTTTAATGTATTTAATTATATCTTTCAACTTCGGTAGTAAGTTTTCTCTTGGATCATCCCAAGCTATATGTATCTGCTTATATCTTTTTATCTTGTTTAGATAGTAAGCGTGTTCTTGAGTCATGATTCTTGCATCAATACCATGGAAGTTTACTGGTTGTTTTAGTTTCAATAATTGTTCTGCTGCTTCTCTCCAATTAGGGTTAGCAAAGAAATTATTATCTAGAACTTCTATATGTTTTCCTTTTGGATTAAGTTCCATAGGTTTAACTGGATATATGTATCCTTCTTTTTGCCTTACTACACAAAAGGGACAATTTCTTATGCATCCTCTAGAGAAGAATTGCATTGAGTAATCACATTTTGGATAAATAGTGTAATCAATGTCGATTTCATTTTCAATCTCTTCTGGTAGTTTTGATGTTATATCATATCCTGTACCGCCTTTTATAATTTCACAGTTTGTAGGTAGGTATAAGTCATCATCTGAGAAATTAAATATTTTACTTACATATACCCGATCTAATTTTCCTGAAAGTATTGGATGATACCATTCTACGTGGTCACCTATTTTCTTATGAAAAGCTGATATTTTCATTAGTGCAATATTCACCATCTTTGAATCTACGTCTACTATTCCTATTCTCATGTTCACACCACCTATACTGGTAATACTTATGCTTTAGTTCCGATAAACTGTTTAGTTGATATTAATAAATTCATATTTCAATTAGAGCAATTATTTACATATTGTTTTAACTGATTTAGTTCCTCAATTCTTATATCAGTCTTCCATATCCATCTTCTTATCATATGTTATAAAATTTTGAATAAATTATAGTATTGGCTGTATAACAGCTAAAACGAAAGGAGTCTTTACAATGAAAAAAATTATTTTACCTGCTTTACTCACACTAGTCTTAACTATAATGCCAACCATGGAAATTCAAGCTGGATGTAACCATATGTGGAAGGGTATATCATCAGGTACTGATACATACACTGAAATTCATAACTGTATTGCTACTGAGATATCAGATGGAACCGTTATTCATTACGAAACACAATGTACAATAACCCATTATGTCGAGTATACTGTAAATCAATGTGAGTTCTGTGATGAACAAAGAACTATAGTAACAAGAAGATATTCAAAACATAGTGTTCCTGGTTGTATTCCCATAGATTAATGTGATATAGAAGGTATGATGTTTGTATCTGCCTTCTTTTTTCACAAAACTAATATTTAGCTCCTGTACTAATCTTTTTTATACTGCACATTTATCATTCAGTTCAATCAACTCTGGTAAATTAGCTTCTACTAGAGCTTTTGCAAATGGTGGCGGTACTGCATTACCACATCTTGCGACTTGGGCTGTCTTTGGATACTTATTGTTTTTGTAATCTTTTTCTATTATGTAATCTGGTGGAAATCCTTGTGCGTTGAACAATTCTCTTGGTTGTAACATTCTGAGTCCAATATCAATGATTTTGTATGGTTCGTTCTTTATTGTTATGAGTCCGAATCTATCTTTTGAGGTAATAGTATGTAATGGCTCGTTTAGTTTCTGTCCTATGTCACATCCATAGTATTTTATTAGGAATGCTGCTGTTAGTGCATATCTATTTGAACCGTCTATGGTTGTGATAGGTTTGTTTAGTTCTTGACCTCTTACTTCATTTTCTCTTGTTTCTGTATGATAAGTTGATATAAATGGTGTTATGAAACCATCTTTTTCAAATCCTGTTTGTCCAGTCCTGACTATATATGGTTTTGGATTATCTATTACAAATTTCTTTATTCCTTTTGCAATCCGTTTCATTGTGTTTTCTGCCAGTGGTTTTTTTCTGTCAAAGATACTAGGGCAAGGTATAGACCAATCAATTATTTCTGCTGCTGTTCTCCATGGTTTTAGGTTTCTACCTTGAATTGTTTCTGGATTGCCATGTGTGGCTTCTGTCCATATGATTTTTTTACCGTCTGATCTTGCTATTAGAAAGAATCTTTTTCTGGTGGTTGGTGCTCCATAATCACATGCTCTAAGTTCTCTGTATTCAACTTTATACCCATTTTCTTGTAAAGCCTTAATGAAATGATTGAAGGTCTCTCCTTTTCTCTCTTTTATTGCATTGCCTTCTTCATCAAGTGGACCCCATGTCTTAAATTCTTCTACGTTTTCTAATATTATTACTCTTGGTTTTACTAAACTTGCCCATTTAACCGCCACCCAAGCAAGACCTCTTATCTTCTTGTTTTTGGGTTTTCCACCTTTTGCTTTACTGAAGTGTTTACAGTCTGGACTAAACCATGCTAAACCGACTTTTTTACCTTTGGTTACTTCCACCGGGTCTACTTCCCAAACACTTTCACAGTAGTGTTTAGTAAATGGATGATTTGCTCTATGCATTGCTATAGCAGCTGGGTCATGATTGATTGCTATGTCCACTGTTCTTCCTAGTGCCATTTCTATACCAACTGATGCTCCTCCTCCACCTGCAAAGTTATCAATTATAAGCTCATAATTCTCTATATCGTTCAATGTCATTTGCTTCATGTTCTCACCTCGTACAAAAACTTTATCTATGGTTTTTCAATTTTATTTAGTTTCTTCATGTTCTTTCTCTCAAAAACCCTATCTCCTGTCATTTTAGCTATACACTCTATACCAAGTGTTGCTATATCTATGATGTTATCAGCCTTATTGATCTTGATTCTGTACTGTTCACTGATTTTTATGTATTTGGCTTCCACTTCTGCCTCATCAAGGTTATAGAGGGTATGATCGCAGTATTGAAAATACTTGGAGCCATCTTCACCATTCTTCATTTTTTCCAGTAACATCTTGGTATTTTCTTTCATGCTTTAACCACCTTGAGATTCAAGTTCTTGTATTTTCTTAAGATACTGAGCTTGAGTTATTTTTCCTAAGTCTAGTAGATTCTTCAAATCTAACTTTTGTTGGAATATCTCGTATTGTTTACTATCTGTCTGCTCATAGTTAATAAAACCACTGGCAGGCTTTTGCTGTTGTTTTGGTTGTGGTTTTGCTTTATTGGGATATGTACCCTCTAGTATCTTGATGGCATTATCGCTCTTGATTAACCAATCAAAGTTACAAGCACACCATATCCCATCTCTACCTGATATGAAATCACTTATCTCTGCCATTTCAAATATTCTATAGAATCTTTCAATGTCTTTATTTACAACCTTTGATTCATAGAGTCTTTTAATAGCTTTCTTACGCTTGTCTGTGATTTTTAACACCTTTGGTAAGGAGGTACATGTTTCGTTGTACTTATCTACAATCTCCTGATAGATGTTCTTTTTCTTTTTTGGAACTTGGTCTGGTTCGTCCGTTTTTGTATATATATTATTATTACTTGTATTATTATATATTGTATTACTCTCTTCACAGTTTTCCGAAGGGGGGGTGTCGACTTCTCGAAGGGGGTCTTCGACATTTCGAGGGGGGTCTTCGATATTTCGAGGAGGGTCTTCGATATCTGGAAGGGGTACATTATTGTATTCACGATTGAATCCTTTGTTGGTTACTTTGACTATCCTCTTGATAATCTGTTTGCCATCTTTTATGTATGCAATAGTAATGTAACCCTTGGCTTCCAAGGATTTTATTATCTCTGAGCATCTATTCTTGGATAGACCGAAGAACTTAGCGAAGTGTTCATTTTTCGCATAGCATCCTCCACTATTATCCAATGAGTCAATTTCAACTAGAAATATTCGCTCCTGCATAGTTAGATCACTTGATAACCATATTTCTTTTGGTATCCATATCCCTTTAAAATCTCTTTCCATGTGTAATCCCCCTCTAATCCTCTTCACTGAGAATCAAGTTCTTTAATTCACTGTCTATTGATTCACTGTCTATTGATTCAACCTTTTTTAAGTCACTAGCTGTTGACCTTATATCTGTTAACTGCCTGTTATTATGAACTTGTTTAATTTCCATAACTTCTGTAGCTTCTTGATTATTGGTTGGTGTTCCAGTGGTTCCAATAGTCTTAACTGTTTCATCAGCTAGTATTGAATCATTAGTGTTGTCATTAGGTATGTTATTAGTCTTATGATTACTGCTATTATTGATGCTGTTATTAGTCTTGTCTTTACTTAGTATTAAATCTATCTTGTCCTCTATTCTTGTCATGCTCACAGCCATATTTCTGTAATGTTCATAGAATCTAACTGCTTCACATACGTACTGTGAAGCATTAGATTTATTGTTCAGCAGGTCAAGTATCTCTTTGTTGTCCTCATTGAATGTGAGTAGTTTTCTTAGTTTATTACTCATAATACTCCTGCCTTTACTA
Source organism: Vallitalea sediminicola (assembly GCF_054408565.1). Classification (NCBI taxonomy): domain Bacteria; kingdom Bacillati; phylum Bacillota; class Clostridia; order Lachnospirales; family Vallitaleaceae; genus Vallitalea; species Vallitalea sediminicola. The sequence goes on along the minus strand of NZ_BTPT01000063.1, from coordinate 3,296 downwards.
ATCCCACTACTTGGAAGCCTTTTACATTCGCCCACTGGGTATCTTGGTTAGATATCTTAGCATGGGGTAAGTATTTCTTTATATGATCTAGGATGAATTTACTTGTTCCACCTATTAACATGACTGTCATGGTTGATAGGTTGATGTTCTTTTCTCGTATTGGCTTTAGTATATAGTTGGTTATGTAGTTGTCTATGGAGCTGCTTACTAGTTTTGCACTGTCTTCTTGTAGTTCTCCGTTGATTATTATTCCACCGTTTTTTAGAGCGTTCACAGCTGTTGCAAGGTCATAGTCTTCTCCATAGTGACTTGATAAGTCTTCTCTTACTATGGTTTCCAGTACAAGTCCACCGTTGTTATTAGAGAATAGACTGCTTGGTACTGGAACACGATTGTCATATATTCCAAAGTTCATGTTCCTACCACCAATATCTAATATTCCCACTCTCTGGTGTACGAATGTATGAGGTTCTAGGTAGACTATTCCGCTACCTTCACATTTGACTATGACTTTTTCTATGTTGATGTTATAAGCTGTGTCATCTACTGTTATTGATATAGGGTTATCATCACAGATATATTTTCTGTAAGCTTCTTTTAGCTTAGTGTTCTTGTAGATGGCTGTCGGACAACCAATGGTCAATATTACAGTTGGATCAGTATCCTCATTTGCTATCTTTGCTATAGCTGTTAGTGTAGCTAATTTATGTATAAGAGAAGTCTTTGTTGTAGTAGTATCATATAGTTCTCCTTGCTCACCGATTATGTATTCATGGTTTTGGTATTTCACCTTATATGATTCACCATAGACTTCCATCTCTCCATTATCCATGTCATAATATCTTGTGTTAAAAAATACCTGTCTGTCTTTGGTCTGAGTGACTTTTCTCCCTACACTCTTAGTTGCGTGTTTACCTGCATCTACTGAAATGATGTATTTCATCTATCTATTCCTCCCTTGTTGGATATCCTATTGATATCTTTTTTATGAACTAATCTGGAAGTATCGCTTTTCCAAGTTTTGCCATAATTTCTAAAGTTCGATATGCTTTTTCATCATGTAATCCTTGTAAATCCTCTTCTAACTTTTTTAATTGTTCGTAGAGGATTTCCATTGTATTAATCTTAATTTCTAGTCCACGATTTTTGTATGCATAAGTACGGTGCATATTGCTTTCGTACTCTTTTCTTGTTTCAACATTTTTCTTTTCTTGTGTGTCTCCTGCTTTCTTATTAATATTCTTTTCTCTACTACCAGCTGTTTTTTTATCTAATTCTTTCATGTCCTGCTCTCTCCTTCTTTAATTTATCCTTTGTATCGTTCGTCTCTTTCCGTATTACATCCTCTAGATTTTCAAGTATTGTGTTAAGGTCAACTCATTGAAATAAATTATCGACTATGTCATTTCCTATCAATGCTCTTTCTTTTGCTTCTCCAGTTAATAGTGTCATTGGCTTTACCTTCTTTCTATTTTCATAGATATCCTATTGATATCCTGTTCTAGCATGTATATATTTAAAAATCTGTATGTGTAAGTGGGTTTAATGAAAACTTAATGCTTTTAAATCTAGCAATCAAATGTTAGTAAACATCTATTTCTACTAGCAGCTATGATAATGCCCTGTTCTATTAGCTGATTGACTTTTCTATCTGTTACACCTAGTATTGTTCCTATTGTCTTACGGTCGGTCTCTAATGTATTTAAATCATTTAAGTCATTAATAGTAATCACATCCCTATATTAAAGAATAATCTTCACATCTTCGCATTCTTAAGTAGTCTTCCAATCTTTTATATTTGCTGAATAGGATTGTGCGTATCTGATTATTTCAACCATACTGTTTATGTCATAGTCCTTATTTTTACTTAGAATATATTTGATTACACTTAAGATACTTTCTGCTTTCTGGACTGTTTTTTCAATTTGTTCCTTATCACCTACTAGCTGTTCTATATATTCAAGTGTCTTTAATACATTCTCTAGATTTTTAAGTGTTTCGTTAAGTTCAACTTCTTGAAATAGGCTATCGACTATTTCATTTCCTATCAATGCTCTTTCTTTTGCTTCTCCAGTTAATAGTGTCATTGCTTTTCCCTTCTTTCTATTTTCATAGATATTCTATTGATATCCATGTCTTCTATGGGGATATTATATTGATATCCTAGTAAACTATAGGGATATCATATTGATATCTGAAAGTGGTTAGATATTATATTGATATCCCTTTTTGTGTTTTTGGATATCCTATTGATATCCTAGTAAATCATAGGGATATCATATTGATATCTGAAAGGGGAGGTAGATATTATATTGATATCCCTTTTATGTAATCGGATATCATATTGATATCCTGTTCTAGCATATATATTTAAATCTGTATGTGTAAGTGGCTTCAAATGAAAACTTAGTATCTCTAATAATCACAATTGAATGTTAGTAATTCACTTATTTCTTTAGCTATAGGTATTACCTTGTCATATTTCTTTTTCTGTATGTATTTGTCTTGTACCTGTTGTAGTATTCTTATCTGCTCATTGATGATTGATTCTTGTTTAATGTCTGTCTTAGTCATGTGTTTAATGTAATTCTGTAAGCTTTCTATTAGTAAACATCTATTTCTATCTGTAGCTATAATGATGCCCTGTTCTATTAGCTGATTGACTTTTCTGTCTGTTACACTTAGTATTGTTCCTAGTGTTTTACGACCGGTCTCTAAGGTATTTAAATATTCAAAGTCATTAATAGTAATCACTTCCCTTTTTTAAGATATGAGTTATTCAATAGTTCATTTATCAAAGAATAATCTTCACATCTTTACCTTCCAATTCTTCTGACAAGTATTCCTTGATGGCTTCCATTGCATTGACTCTCCATCCTGTTCCACCTGCTTCAAATAATGCAGCTGCTGGACCTGTTTTCATTCTGAATACAAATTTGTTATATGGTTGTTGTAGTTCAGGGAATGTTCTATATGGTGCCAGTTCTACTGGATTAGGTAGTTGTACATCTGCTACTCTTGCTATTCCTGTTCTTGCTGTGACTGTTTGTGTTACTCCATCATCACCAGTGTTTTGAACCATTTCTTCTTTTATGTTTCCTATGATCTTCAACATGGTCTGCATATCAAGATTGGGTTCGAAGCAACTTTGTAACATGATGTTGAAGCTTTCTGTATCCATGAAGCTGTTGAATTCTACCTGTGGTAATATTGCCTTGGCTTCTACTAACTTCTCTCTTTTCCTATCTTTGTTGAGTTTTGAATATACTCTGACAATACTTGGTGATTTTATATGT
>NZ_BTPT01000062.1:0-1829 GCF_054408565.1 Vallitalea sediminicola | reverse complement strand
AAAGACCAGCTAAGAATTGTCAATACGTAAATGAAAAAAAATTAAAAAGAATGGCTTATAAAAATGAGTAACTTTAATAAGGCTTTTAATTGGAAAGAAAAAAAGCAGCTTAAGCATTTATTCAATTAAAATTTATTTTTATACAGCAATCCTCTGCATATTTTGATAATTGAGATGATGTTCTTCAGGTGTAATTATTTGAAACTCTTTTTCATCTCTAAGAATTGCAAATATTATATTGCAGACCTTATGCATAACAGCTCCAAGAGCCACCATTTTCGGTTTGCTCTGGCACTTTTTCTGATAGTATTTATGAATTACAGGGTTGTTGAGTGTTCCATTACGTTGCTTACCAATACAACTTAGAGCGATTGTATGAATTGCTCTTCGAGCAAGCCTAGAACCACGTTTTGACATCTTAACATTAGTTCCATTAAAGTTGCCTGATTGTTTTACAGCTGGATCAAGACCAAAGTAAGCAAAAAGTTGTTTGGGTGATTTAAACACTGAAAAATCACCGATTTCACACATGATTGTAGTTGCACTTAAAAAACCAGCACCTTTAATAGAATCCAATAAATGGATCTGTTTAACGAAGGTTTCATTTGGATTATTATCTACAATTTCGTACATCAGAGTAAGAATTTTTGAGATTTCCAAATCATATTTGCGAATAAAATCCACATGAAGACGAATGAGTGTGAAGTTACTATTAACAGAATAACCAAATGTTTTAGATTTGGTAGCCGCTTCAATAATGGCATTATACTTCTCTTGAGCATAAGTAAGCCCAAAGCGAGCAGTTGATCGAATCAATGTGATAATATCTTCTCTGTTAGCCTCTAAAAAGGCTTTGGGTGAAGTGTAATTAGCAAGTAAAGCTAAAGATGTATAAGTAGTAACTTTAGAAAAAATGCCAAGGTATTGTGGAAATACCATGCGTAATTCACCTAACAACTTATTAACATAGGCACAACGGTTATCCATTAAATTGTAGTATTCTCTCATGAGATTTCTTAAGTCAAGGACCATGTCAGAGGGAACTACAGATGTTTTTAAATCTGGTTTTAAACCAACCAGAGCAGCTTTTTTAGAATCAAATCTATCATTATGTACTTTTCGTATATTAATATTTGTGCTAGACTTAGTGATGAGCGGATTGATAATGAAAACATTTAATCCTGCTTCACGAAGATAGCAGAAGAGTGGGTAATGGTAGATGCCTGTTGATTCTAGAAAGATGCGAGCTTTCAAGGAATTAGACTCTTCTGCTTTTTTTATTGTAGAAACAGCCAGTTCCAAGGAATCTAAATTACTGTGGATAATCTTAAAAGGTTTACCCACAAATTGTTGATTTGGAAGTGCGATTGACATCCAACTAAAATCAGCACCAACATCAATACCAACAGAAATAAAAAAGTTATTAAAATTATTAAACATGAGCAAATGCTCCTTTCTGATAGGAATCCATTTCCGAACAATGAGTACACAGCCTAGCATGTGATACAGGTATAGCTTGAAGGCTCCCAACCAGCCAAATCATAAAACCTCATTGAATGGATTAATTGTCTTTTTAGTAGGTATAGGTCAATGAGAATTGACCGCCCAAGGAGGTGAACATTCTTTATCCTATCCAAGGAATATTATACCGAATGAAAAGACTGATGTCCATGAAGGAGCCATCAAACATGATGTTGAAAGAATATACAAAAACATGTATATTTTGAAAGTTGAATGACTGGATATGAGGAAGAACTCCTTTATCAACTTTCATATAGAAAATATTTATTTTGAATAGCTAATGGCTATGACATTATTATACTAGGAGG
>NZ_BTPT01000061.1:0-309 GCF_054408565.1 Vallitalea sediminicola | reverse complement strand
ATCATTTCCTACTAAGGTTATTACTGGAGCTTCTTCGTCTTCTTTCACCACTACTGTTCTTGTCACCTCTTGCGCTTGATTACCTTTTTCGTCTGACACATTGTAATGGTAAATATATGTTCCTGGATCAATTGTAGATATTTCATCTACTAGGCTACCGTCTTTAGTTATCGTTACCACTATATCTTCTGTTATATTTCCATCTCTATTATCTTGAGCTGTTGCTCCTTTATCTGTATACGTTCCTCCGTAGGTTACTTCTACTCTCTCATTTCCTACTAGAGTTAGCACTGGAGCTTCTTCATCTTC
>NZ_BTPT01000060.1:0-382 GCF_054408565.1 Vallitalea sediminicola | reverse complement strand
GCTTGATTACCTTTTTCGTCTGATACATTGTAGTGATAAATATATGTTCCTGGCATAATTGTAGATATTTCATCTACTAGGCTACCGTCTTTAGTTATCGTTACTACTATATCTTCTGTTATATCTCCATCTCTATTATCTTAAGCTGTTGCTCCTGCATCTTTATATTTTCCACCATAGGTTACTTCTTCCGATTCATTTCCTACTAAAGTTATCACTGGAGCTTCTTCATCTTCTTTTACTACTACTGTTCTTGTTACTTCTTGTGCTTGATTACCTTTTTCGTCTGATACATTGTAGTGATAAATATATGTTCCTGGCATAATTGTAGATATTTCATCTACTAGGATACCGTCTTTAGTTATCGTTACCACTATGTTAT